>NZ_JBJLSG010000015.1:0-58219 GCF_050871925.1 Kineococcus gurbantunggutensis | reverse complement strand
CCGAGGCGACAGCCGTGCTGATGCACCGAGGCGACAGCCGTGCTGATGCACCGAGGCGACAGCCGTGCTGATGCACCGAGGCGACAGCCGTGCTGATGCACCGAGGCGACAGCCGTGCTGATGCACCGAGGCGACAGCCGTGCTGATGCACCACGCCGACAGCCGTGCTGATGCACCGAGGCGACAGCCGTGCTGATGCACCACGCCGACAGCCGCGCTGATGCACCGAGGCGACAGCCGCGCTGATGCACCACGTTGATGCGCGTGTCGACAGCCGGGTTGATGCACTCAGTGGATAGCCTCCGGCGCATGCTTGGCAGTCGAAGGCCCTGGACCGGTGCAGCGAGCGCCGCCCGTCCTGCTCGCCGTGCTGCAGCGGTGGGGGAGTGGTCGTGATGAGGACTGCCCTGAACGCCATCGATTGGGAAGCTCTCGACCGCGTCGTCGCCGTCATCAACGGCAAGGGCGGGGTGCTCAAGACGGCCCTGACGGCTCACCTGGCCGGCCTGACGGCACAGGCTCCGGACTACCGGGTCCTGGCTGTCGACCTCGACGTCCAGGGCAACCTGGCGCTGGACTTCGGAGTGCAGGCCAGCAGCGACCAGGGCCAGGGCCTGATGCAGTCCGTCTTCCTGGGCAAGCCGCTGGAGCCGATGCGCCAGGTCCGCCCGGACCTGGACCTCGTGACGGGCGGTCGAGAGCTGGGCACGTTGTCGGCCTTCATCGCCCAGCAGGCCATGAGTCAGCGCGACCCGGACCTTCCGCTGCGCGCGCTGGCGACGAGCCTGGCGCCCATCGCCGGGGACTACGACTTCATCTTCATCGACTGCCCTCCCGGTGAGGAGGTGCTCCAGCAGATGGCCTTGGGTGCCGCGCGCTGGGTGCTCATCCCCACCCGTACCGACAAGGCCAGCCGGGAGGGCATGATCAAGGTCGCTGAGCGCTTCATCCATGCCCGTGCCGGCAAGGCGCCTCAGCCGCTGGACCTGCTGGCTGTCGTCCTGGCGGGGGTCAACCCCTCGGCCACGACCCTGCGGGCCAACGCCTTGGCGGCCATGCAGGAGGACCTGCAGGAGTTCGGCGTTGATGACACGGAGACCCTGCTGACGACCACGGTCGTGCGCTACGCCGAGACGGTCGCCGTCGGTGCTCGTGACCGCGGCCTCTTGGTGCCGGAGCTGGTCAACGTCGCGGCCGAGGCAGAGCCGTGGTGGCAGGCGCTGCGTGATGGGCGACCCCGGTCGGAGGTGGGGCGCTACCAGTCCGCGTCGGGCGAGAGCCTGGCGGATGACTACTTCTCCCTGGCGGCGGAGGTGCTCGGGCGCATCGGGGAGGAAGAAGCGGCTCGGCGTGAGGCCCTAGAGGCGCACGAGGGCATCGACGCGGGCAGCGACGAGGGCAGCGCGAGCGCACAAGAGCGCCAGGCGGTGCTGCGGGCTGAGGAGCAAGGAGCGCGGGCATGACGGAACCGACCCCGGCCCTGCTCAGGCGCCCGGCTCCCAGCCGCGAGGAAATGAAGGCGGCCTTCAAGCGCAGCAGCCCTTCACAGGCTTCCAAGGCCACTCGAGCTCCTCGGGAGATCCCCACCGGGCTGGCGCGCGCCAGGAGAGGCGCTGCCTCGCCTGAGCCAGCCCAGCCGAGCCGTGAGGAGCCCTCGGCCCTGGCCGACGCACCCGTCGAGCCCGTCGAGCCCGCTGCGACCGCGCCGCAAGCTCACGCGAGCGAGACGGCGCTCGAGGCGCCAGTGAAGCAGGCACCCGAGGCGGTGCCGCTGCAGCCGACCGATCCGGCCACGGGGCCTGAGCCCACGTCGAGCGTGCAGACCTTGACGGACAGCGCCGGACAGGTCGAAGCCGCACCCGGCTCCGGGACGTCCCAGAGCGCGCCGGGGGAGGGGCAGGACGCTGCTGCAGGAGCACCGGCCGCAGCGGCGAGCAGCGTGGCCGGCAGCGCGGTGACCGCGCCCGCGCAGCCGAGTGCACCGGTGCGCACCGCACAGGGGCGGTCGGACAAGAAGGTGGCGCCGCGGCGGGCGGCACCGGCGCGTGCTGCCACTGCCGCGAAGGCGGCCGCGGGCCCGGCGGGTGCGCACCGGACCGTCAGCAAGCTCATGGTGAGCACGCACGAGCTGCTCACCTCCGCGCGCAAGGCGACGGGGCGCACCAACACGGCCCTGGCGCTGCTGGCCATCGACCACCAGGCCGCTCACCTGCCGCGCTTGCTGCAGCAGAGCCGCTCGCTGCGCAGCGGCTCCCTCTTCAAGGACCTGCCTGGCGAGGTGGAGCGCCGGGTGCGCGTCACCTTGGACTTCACCCCCGCCCAGGTGGAGGTGATCGACGACCTGGCCAGGCAGCACGGCACCAATCGCCAGCAGCTCATCGACGTGGCCGTGGCCGCCGAGTACGGCACGGCCACGGGGTGAGCAGGCTCACGGGTGCCGCCGCTTCCAGGCGGCGGCGCGCGTGAGCGTGCGCGCCAGCAGCGGGTGGGGCCGCAGCGGGGGAGTGGTGCCGGTGCCGCTGTCGTCACCCCTGCCCGCTGAGCCTGCCACCAGCGGGCACCGGGGAGGACGTCGCACTCCATGCTGATCGCAGCAGCGGTGCCCGTCGCGCTGGCCGCCTGGGGAGCTTCCGCGCTCGTGGACCGGCGCCCCAGCGCCCCACCGGCACGCCGGGGACGCTGGTGGAGCCACGCGGTGGCCGGTGCGCTCGCGGCGCTGTTCGCCGCTGCCGCCGCCCGGGTGCTGCAGGGCCCGCTCTCCTGGGTGCCGTTCGCCTACCTGGCGGTGGCCGGCGTGGCGATGGCCCGCATCGACCTGCACGAGCTGCGCTTGCCGGACCGGCTGGTGCTGCCGGCCTACCCGCTCACCGCCGTCTGCTTCGCGGCGGCGGCGGTCGGGGAGGGTCAGTGGATGGCGCTGGGGCGCGCGGCGGGTGGGGGAGTGCTGCTGTGGGGGCTGTACCGCCTGCTGCGTGCGCTGCGCCCCGGTGAGCTCGGGCGCGGTGACGTCAAGCTCGCCGGGGTGCTCGGTGCGCAGCTGGCCTGGCTGGGCTGGGGCGCGTGGTGGGCCGGGGCGATGCTCGGCTTCGTCCTCTTCGCGGTGGTCGGGATCATCACCCTGCGCTCGCAGCGCACCTCGTGGCGCGCTCGGCGCGCCTTCGGCCCGTACATGCTCGCCGGTGAGCTGGCCGTGGTCAGCGGCCTCGCCCTCGTCTCCTGACACCGCGGCCGTGACGCCGTGACGGTCGTCACGCGACTTCCCCGATGAAGTGTGTCCGGTTCGGCCCCTGAGGCGTACCTGGTCGTGGTGTGAACAGCTTCCTCGTCCCGCCGACCACCCGATCGACCTCCGGCGCCGCCCCTCGCGGCGCGGGCGCCCAGAGCGCCGGGGAGGGTGCGCGCCGCGGGCGCGCCGACATCGGCAAGATCGACACGCCGCGCGCGTCGCGCCCCGCATCCTCGACTCCGAGTCTGCGTTGCGGTAGACCATGCGCATGGCTGAACGAAGGAAGCCCGGTCCCGTCCCCCGCGGGGTGCGCGAGCAGGTCACCATTCGCGTGCCTGTCGACCACAAGCGCGCCTACGAGCAGCGAGCGCGTGAGCTCGGCATCCCTCTCACGGACTACTTCACGCTGGTCATGGCGCGCGCTCACGCCTTCGCCGACCCGGACTTCATCCGCCCCGTCGACGCCGACGGGCCCAGACAGCAGGAGCTGCGCATCAGCGCCTAGCTCCGCACACGACGACGGCGGCTTCGCCGGTCGGGAGCGCCAACTCCCGTACTGACCGACTCCGCCGCCGTCCGGCCCCCTCGATCGCATTGGCTGCCCAGCCGCAATACCACTCAGGAGCTAGTCATGAGCGTAGACGCTCACCCCGGCTTTCGTGTAGTCCGAAGCGGGCGACACGCCGCGTCACACCCTGCTTGTGGTACGGACGTGACCCCGCGTGTGCGCTGCGTACACCTCAGCAGCCTCACCAGTCACACCCTCTCCGGCAGCCGCATGGCGTCCCCGATGGCCGCTGAGCACCGCGCCTGCAGGCACACCCCACCGATCAGCAGTCCGGTCAGCAGTCCGATCGACGGCGCCGCCTCGACGACCCGCCGCCGCGTCAGCGACCGGCTCCTCACGATGGGCGGGGCCCTCTGATGGCCGTGATCAGGGGCGCGCTGCCCACCGACAACTTCACGGTCGTCTCCAACGACTGGGCCCGTGACCCCGACCTGAGCCTGAAGGCCAAGGGGCTGCTGCTGGCGATCTCCTCCCACAAGGAGGGCTACCGGCTGACCATCCAGCAGCTGATCGCGCAGAACAAGGACGGCCGCGACGCGATCTACGCGGGTCTGCGCGAGCTCGTCGACGCCGGCTACATGGTGCTCATCCAGAACCGCAGCGACGGCGGCCGGATGGCCGAGGTGGACTACAGGCTCACCGGCAAGCTGAGCCGGGAGGACCAGGTGGAGCAGCCGGCGGGGGAGGAGCAGCCCCGCTCCAAGAAGCGTCGCCGCAGCTCAGCACCGTTTACGGAAAAGCCGGATACGGCGGTCGAGGCCGCGCCCTCCGCACCGTATGCGGATTTTCCGTATACGGCTGAGCCGGATACGGATCCTCCGTGTACGGAGGATCCGACCCTTAGAACATCAATACCTAAGAAGATCACCACACCCAAGAAGACGAACCACGTCACGTCTACGTCCGCACGTGACGTGACGTCGGCCGCGGATCGAGGGAGGAGAGCGCGCACCCCGGCGCGGGGCCCGGTGTCGGCCAGCGCCGGCGACGGCAGCACCGCCGCCGGCACCGGCGTCGAGGTCAGCGTCGAGGTCGGTCTCGACGCCGACGTCGACGTCGACGAGGTCGAGCGCACCGTGGTGCAGCTGCCGCAGCAGCTGCACCCCACCGGCAGGGACGCGGTGCGGCTGCGCGGCCTCGTCGAGCAGCGGATGCGGCGTGGCTGGACGCGGCAGGACATCCTGGAGACGGTGGACCGCCGCCTGCGCCCGGGCGCCCTGGACAACCCCTGCGGCCTGTTCGCCAAGACGCTCGTGCCGCTGGAGGAGGCTCCTCCGCACCCGCACCAGGTCCAGCTGACCCTGATCAAGCCCTGGTGCGGGCAGTGCGACGAAAGGACCCGACGCGTCCTCGACGAGAGCGGCTTCCCCGACTTCACCCAGCCGACGTGCACCGAGTGCGAGCAGCTGACCTTCGCTCAGCACATGGAGCGGGGAGCGTCGTGACCTGCCTGCCGTCCAGGGGGCAGGTCATCGACAGCGGCGTCCTGGAGATCAAGACCTCGACCTCCGGACGCGTGCCGGCGCGCTCGCTCCCCGGGGGCTCGGCATCGCTGATGCGGCTGTACCAAGCGCCCACCGAGGGTGGGGCGCGCCGACCGCACCCGTCCCGGGCCGGATCGCTGCCTCGTCGGGTGGCCGTGCGCACTTGCGCTCCTGCCGACGCTCGCCGGGATCGCCCGCAGGTGCCGTGCAGCGACCTCGCCCGCTCCCGTCAGCCGCGACGGAGGTTGTTGTCGATGGCCAGGAAGCCGATGGCCGGATCGGGGTCCGGCCCTCTCCAGTCCTTGATGCAGATGACGCCGTCGCCGTTGCGGTCGATCCGGGCGAAGAATCCCGGATCCTGCGGGTTGGTCAGCTGCGTGCTGGCGAACCACGGCGCGTGGCAGGCGCCCGGCGGCACCGGTACCGCGGCCGCCGTACCCGCCCCGGTGACGCCGAGCGCGGCCGCGGCCACCGCTGCCGCCGCCGCCCGCGCCGTACGCACCCGCCACGACCCCGTCGTCCCGCTGTGCAGCCCCATGGCCGTCCCCCTTATCGCACCCCCGGTGCACCAGCGCCTCGTCGCGCTGCCCGGCGGCTCCCGGTGCCGCGACGCTACTGCGCGAGCGATGGTGCGCACAGCCCTCGTGGGAGGGGCTCGGCGCTAGGGCTTGCGATCCGTGCGGACGCGCCGGTGGCCAGCCCCAGCCCGCAGGCGGGAGCGCCGCCAGCTCGAGCAGGTCGCCGACGGCGGTGATCACGGCGGCGATCATCGCCCTGTGGCCGGTGCACCCGCACCGGCGGACGGGCCGACGCCTACCGGCGCGCTGCTGCTGGACCCCCTCACCGACCACGCCGGGCCGGCCGGTGAGCGCCAGCCTCGGTGGCGTCGTCAGCCAGGCAGTCGCTCGGAAGTGGTGTGTCCGGTCTTGGCCGCTTCGCCTACCTGAGTCGTGATGAGGAACCCCCTGGTTCCTCGAGCGGCTCCGGCGGGCCGCTCCCGCTACGGGCCGGCCGCGTGCCGGAGGGGGTAGGTGGCGACGGTGGGCACCACCAACGAGGACCGGGACGGCGACGTCGAGGTCGAGCTGGGGGAGCGGGCGCACGAGCCAGTGGGGTCCTTCGCCGAGGAGCTCGGCGAGCTGCGGCACCGCCGCGAGCACCAGCGCCTGCGCGAGCAGCTGCTCACGCAGGCGGCAGACGTCGTCGACCTCGACCAGGACGAGCGGGACATCGGCGAGGCGGCAGCCCTGAGCCTGCAGCGGGCCGGTGGCCACCTCGCCGGCCAGGACGCCTGCCCGACGTGCGCCGCCGCGCGCGCCGCGAGTGCCCAGCTGGCCGGTCGTGCCGGTGCGCGACGCCGGGCCGCCGAGGTCGAGGCCGGGCGGGCCGAGCTCGCCCGCGTGCTCTGCGCCTACCGGCAGGAGCAGCGGACCGAGGACCGCTCCCAGCTGCGGGGCGTCGTGACGTCGCTGTTCGTCGCCGGCTGGTGCCTGGCCCGCGAACACGCCTGGTCGCTGCCAGGAGGGTGGCTGGTGCCCGCCGCCACCCTCCTGGGGGCGGTGGGGCTCTACCGCGCCTGCGAGCCGTGGCTGCTGAACGCCTGCCAGCGCCGCTTCCCCTGGCGTGAGCCCTCGCCGCAGGTGCTGCGGCGCTGGCTGCGGTGGCAGCACCGGTGGGGCAGTCACCACGAGCTCCGCTGGCCCGGTGACGAGCTCTGGCCGGCGAGCAGCGGTCAGCTGCGCGACACCACCTGCGTAATCCTGCGGGAGTAGCAACCATTACTCTGAGCGTGCAACACTGACGCGAAAGGCGCCCCGCGCGAACCCCTGCCGAGCACCGCGACGACACGCAGCGCGACATCAGTCGCAACGACCAGGCCAGCTGCGGGAGGACACCCACCGTGACGGTACCCACCACACGCCCCCACCAGGGCCCGGCGACGCTGAACGGCAGCTCCCCGCAGGCCGGCGACCCCGGCAGAAGACGGGGCGGCAAGGCGAGCGGCCGGCAGAGCGCCAGCCCCACCAGCTCGAGCCGACGCCCGCAGTTCGCCGCCCGCCCGGCGACCCCCGTGCGCGGGCGCCGTCGCCCTGCCCTCATCGGTGCCGGTGCGCTCCTCATCGTCCTGCCCAGCCTGGCAGCGGCCTGGTTCTTCAACTCCAGCCGCGACGTCAGCTCCGCGCTGGTCATGGCCCAGAGCGTCGAAGCCGGAGCGGTCATCGAGCGCGACGACCTCAGCGTGGCCGAGCTGCCGCAGGACTCCAGCCTGCGCAGCATCGACCCCTCGCGCGCCGAGACGGTCCTCGGCCAGCGCGCCGCCACCGACCTGCCCGTCGGCGCGGTCTTGAACCCGGACTCCACCGTCGCCGAGGTCGTGCCCGCCAAGGAGCGAGCCGTCGTCGGCGTGCTGCTCACCCCGGCGCAGATGCCGCAGGACACCCTGCGCGTGGGAGACAACGTCCGCCTCGTCGACGTCCCCGCCAACGACACCACCTTGAGCCTTCAGAACCCGGCCAGCATCGACGGGGTCATCGCCTCCGTCGGCGCTCCGGACGCCAACGGCGCCACCGTCGTCAACGTCGACGTCCAGGCCGGGCAGGCGGCGCTGCTCGCCTCGCACGCCGCCATCAGCCGCATCACCCTCGTCCTCGACGCCAGGGAACGCTGATGGCCACCATCGCCCTCGTCAGCGCCAAGGGCGCTCCCGGCGTGACCACGACGGCGCTGGCGCTGACCTTGACGTGGCCCAATCACGTCCTGCTCGCCGAGTGCGACCCGGCCGCCGGCAACGCCATCCTCGCCGGGTACGGACAGCACCTCGCCGACGTCAGCCAGGGCCTGATCGGTCTGGCGCTGGCCGAGCGCCACGGTCAGTGGGGCGAGGCGATGGTCTGGGCGCAGACCATGCAGCTGCGGGAGGGCAAGCACCTGCTGCCCGGGCTGGCCGAGAGCGCGCAGGCGGCGAGCATCAACCCGCTGTGGTCACGCCTGGCCAACACCTTCACCAGCCTCGAGCGCGGGGGAGTGGACGTCGTCATCGACGCCGGCCGCCTCGGCGCCGTCCACTCGCCCATGCCGCTGCTGCGTCAAGCCGACGTCGTCCTGCTCCTCACCCGCAGCAACCTGCCGGCGATCTCCGCCGCCCGAGCGCACCTGAACGCCCTGCGCGCCGACCTGGTCGAACGCGGCACCGGCGCTGACGGGCTCGCTCTGCTGCTGGTCGGCGAGGGCCAGCCGTACTCCGCCCGCGAGATCGCCACGAGCCTGCAGGCACCCGTGCTCGCCTCGCTGGCCTGGGACCCTCTGGCCGCTGACGTCTACACCTACGGCGCCACGGCTCACCGCCGCCACGACAACTCCGCCTTCCTGCGCAGCGTGCGCGCCAGCCACGACCCCATCGGCCAGCTGCTCAACCGGCGCGCCGGGCAGCTGCGCGCCCCGCACCCCCCACCCGGCGGCACGCCTCCCACTGCTCCCGCGGCCACCAGCGCCGCGACACCCCGTCTCCGGGCCGGCAGCCGCCCGGCGACGATCTCCCACACCACCGCGGAGAACGCCCGTGCCTGACCTCGACATCGCAGACCCCGCGCACCCCTCCCTCGACGACGCTCTCGAGCGCCTAACCACCGCACCCGCAGCCCGGCGCTCGCGCGCCGGATCCGGCCAGCGTCCCGGCCTGCCCGGCACCACGGCCGGCACCGACCCCAGCTTCATCGGCGCCACGCCCAGCGCGCCCCAGCCGGCACCGCGGGACGACGTCTCCACCTCGGCGACAGGCGGTGCTGGCAAGCGCGACCCGCTGCGCGACGACATCAACGGTGTCCCGAGGGACGACATCAACTGGGACCTGGTCACCATGCTGCGCCAGCAGGCAGCTGAGCGCTTGACCGTCCGCGAGCTGGCCCGTCCCGAACTCGACCAGGGCGCGCGCGAGGAGATGGGCCGCAGCGTCATCGCCGAGGTCCTGCGCGAGCACGCCGACAGCGCCATCGGCGTCGGGGACAACTTCACCCCCGACCAGGAGCAGCAGGTCGCCAAGGCGCTGTTCGACATGCTCTACCGCGCCGGGCGCCTGCAACCCCTGCTGGACATCCCCGGAGTGGAGAACATCCGCATCCAGGGCTGCGACAACGTCATGGTCCGCGTCAGCGGCAGCCAGTGGCAGGTCGCCCCGCCGGTCGCGCGCAGCGACCAAGAGCTCATCGAGACGCTGCAGTTCCTGGCCACCCGCAGCGGGCAGAGCGAGCGCGCCTTCACCGCCTCCAGCCCACACCTGCACATGGTGCTGCCCGGTGGTGCGCGCCTGGCCGCCAACAGCTGGACGACCCCGCGCCCGGTGGTCACCATCCGCGTCCACCGCCACGTCGACGTCGACCTCGACGACCTCGTCGAGCTCGGCATGCTCGACGAGGCGATCGCGCAGTTCCTGCGCGCCTGCGTCAGCGCCCGCAAGAGCATCATGGTCGCTGGTGACCAGTCCGCGGGCAAAGCCTTGGCCCTGGACACCGAGGTCCCCACCCCGGCGGGGTGGACCACCATGGGGGCGTTGAACGCCGGTGATCAGGTGTTCGCCGAGGACGGCACGCCGTGCACCGTGCTGGCGGCCCACGACGTCCAGCTGCAGCGTGAGTGCTACGAGGTCGTCTTCGACGACGGCACGAGCGTCACCGCCGATGGTGATCACCTGTGGCGGGTCAGCCGACGCACCGCGCGCATGGCCGCGCACAGGAGGACGCTCAAGGGGCCTGGCCACTACGTCGACGAGGCCGAGCGTGCTCGCCTGTGGGCCTTCGCCGAGCAGGTCGCCGCCGAACCCGACCGCCAGGTCACCGTGAGCGAGTTCAGCACCGAGGTCGGAGCCGCGCACCGCGAGATCGCCCACCGCGAGGCGCTGCGCACGGGACCCGGCGGACACACCTACCTCTCCTGGACCCGTCACGACGGGCGTCGCGGCGGGCGGCCGATGCACACCTACTCGCGCCAGGCGCTGGCCAAGGCCCTGGCGCTCGCGCGCGACACCCCGACCCGCGGGCGCGTCCCCCGCCCCGAGACCCAGGTGCTCACCACCCGGCAGATCCTCGAAGCCGGCCTGTGGAGCCACGGGGAGAGCACGTGGCGCACCCGCGACTTCGTCATCGACCTGAGCCAGCCCGTGCAGTACGCACCGACCGCTCAACCCGTCGACCCCTACGTCCTGGGCATCTGGCTGGGCGACGGAGCCACCTCGGGGGCGCGGATCACCACCGCCGACCCGGAGGTGCTCGACGAGCTCGCGCAGGCGGGCTACCCCCACGCGAAGGTGGGGCGCAGCAAGTACGACTACTCCATCGCCGGCAACCTGCACTGCCGCCTGCGCGCCCTGCACGTGCTCGGGGACAAGCACATCCCCGCGGTGTACCTGCGCGGTTCCGTCGAGCAGCGGCTCGCCCTCTTGCAAGGACTCATGGACTCCGACGGGACCGCGACGAGGAGCGGGTCCTGCGAGTTCACCTCAACCCTGCGCATCCTCGCTGAGCAGACGCACGAGCTGGTGTGCAGCCTGGGGTACAAGGCGCACCTGCGCTCCAAGCCGGTCATCTGGAAGGGACAGCCGACCGGCACCTCCTGGACGGTCTCGTGGACCACGAAGGACCCCATGTTCCGCCTGCCGCGCAAGCTTCAGCGCCAGGAACGACGCAAGAGCGCCGGCCCGCGCGCCCGCGCCATCGTCGACATCCGCCCGGTCGCCTCGGTCCCCGTGCGGTGCATCACCGTCGATTCGCCGTCATCGCTCTTCCTGATCACCCGTGCCTTCGTCGCCACGCACAACACCACGCTGCTGCGCGCGCTGGCCAACGAGCTGGACCCGTGGGAGTCGATCGCGACGATCGAGACCGAGTACGAGCTCTTCCTCCACCTCTCGCCCGAGCGCCACCGCCTGATCCTGGCGATGGAAGCGCGACCGGGAACCGGCGAGCGGCAGGCCGACGGCACGCGCAGCGGCGAGGTGAGCTTGACCGACCACCTGGAGAGCTCCCTGCGGCACTCGCTGAGCCGCATCATCGTCGGCGAGTGCCGCGGTCCCGAGGTCGGTCCCATGCTGCAGGCCATGCAGGCCGGCGCCGGTGCGATGTCCACCGTGCACGCCGTCAGCGCGGAGAAGACGGTCCAGCGCCTGGTCACCATGCTGGCCAACTACATGCCGGGCGCCACCCCCGACTTCGCGCTGCTGCAGATCGCCAGCAGCATCGACGTGATCGTGCAGCTGCGCGTGATGCCCACCAGGACCGGCGGCGGCTACCGCTACGTCTCCGAGGTCATCCAGCTGGGCGGGCTGGCCGACGGCGCCACCGGCATGGCCGACACCACCCACGTCTTCGCCCCCGGTGAGGACCGCCGGGCAGTCCCGGCCCACCAGCCGACGTGGCTGAGCGACCTGGAGGACGTCGGCTTCGATGCGGGCTGGCTCACCCCGGGTGTCGGGTACTGGCCCGAGCTGGAGCCGCTGCTCGGCTTCGAGGGGGAGCTCGACGACGCGGACGACGACGCCAGTGACGACGAGGCCGGGCAGTACGAGCACGCGCCGGCCGCTGGCGGTGCGCGGTGACCGGCACGCTCGGCGCCCTGATCGGCGCCAGCGCCGGCCTGGGAGTCCTGCTGCTCATCCTCGGGTTCAAGCGCAGCGAACCCACCGATGCGCACCTGATGCTCTCCCAGCGCCGGCGGCTGAGCCTGCGGCGGATGCGGCGCGCAGTAAGCACCGAGGCGACCAACCCCAAGCGCCTGCGCGTGTACCTCGTCATCGTCGCCGCGCTGGCCGGTGCGCTCGTGTGGCTGCTCAGCGGCTGGATCATCGCCGTCCTCGTGCTGCCTATCGCCGCGCTGGTGCTGCCCGTGGTGCTCGCCGGCCTGCTGGGCAAGTCCCCGCAGGTCGCAGTCATCGAGCGCCTCGAAGCCATGGAGGAGTGGACGCGCAACCTCGCCGGAGTCCTCGGTGTCGGCGGCGCCGGCCTGGAGGCAGCCATCACCGCCTCCCGCGCTTCGTGCCCCAAGGCTCTGCACCCGCACGTGGCCCTGCTCGTCGCACGCCTGGCCGCCCGGACGCCCACGGACCTGGCGTTGCGCCAGTTCGCCGACGACGTCGACGACGCCACCGGCGACCTGATCGCCAGCGCGCTGATCCTGGCCGCTCAACGCCGCGGCGAGGGCGTGGTGAAGGTGCTGGAGAACCTGGCCGAGACGGTCTCCGACGAGGTGCGCATGCGCCGCGACATCGAAGCCGACCGGGCCAAGCCGCGCACCACCGCCAGGCTGGTGACGCTGCTGACCCTGGCGGCGCTGTTGTACCTCTTCGCCAGCGGCACCTACCTGGCCCCTTACAAGGACGGTGTCGGCCAGGTCATCCTGCTGGCGCTGCTCAGCGCCTACGTCTGCTGCCTGCTGTGGATGCAGCGCCTGGCGCGGGTGCGTCCCAGCCCGCGCTTCCTGTCCGCCGACCACGCCGTGGGCCTGCGCCCCGACGGCGGCACCTCGCGCGTGGACCGGCCGGCGCTCGCAGTGAGGGCAGGCGCGCGGTGATTCCGCTCGTGGTGCTCCTGGGCGCCCTCGTCGGCGTCGGCCTGCTCGTGCTCGCGCGCGAGTTCATCCCGCAGCAGGCGCGGCTGTCGGACGCCCTGCAGCGCCTGGACACCTCGCCGACGCTGTCCTACCGCTACCGCCCCGAGGCCGTGGAGAGCGGTGCGCAGGCCAAGGTGGGGCACTGGCTGGAGAAGCGGATGCCTCCCGGGTTGCGCGGGCAGGTGCTCGGACCCGACCTGGCCCTGCTGGGTCGCTCGAGCGCGAACTTCCTCGGCGAGAAGGCGCTCACGGCGCTCGTCGGCTTCATGCTCCCCATCGTCGGCACGATGACGATGACGATCGCCGGCTCGCTGATGGGCGCTCCGCTCTCCCTGCCCTTCATGCTCCCCGCCGGTGCGGCGGTCGGCTTGGCCGTCATCGGGTTCCTGCTGCCCGACGCGCAGCTGAAGCAGCGCGCCGCCATCGCCCGCTTGGAGTTCTCCCGCGCCGTGGGTGCCTACATCGAGCTGGTGGCACTGGAGCGCAAGGCGTCCTCCGGGCCGGTGCAGGCGCTGGAACGGGCCGCTGAGGTCAGCGACTCGTGGGTCTTCCGCCGCATCCGCGAGGAGCTGCGCCTGGCCAAGATCTCCGGTGTGCCGGCCTGGGACAACCTGCAGGTCTTCGCGACTGAGATCGGTGTCAGCGAGCTGTCCGACCTCGCCGACATCATGCGCCTGGCCGGTACGCAGAACGCCGCGGTCGCCGAGAACCTGCACGCTCGCTCGCGCAGCCTGCGAGGCGCCCTGCTCAGCCACGAGAAGGCGCAAGCAGCTGCGGACTCCACGCGTACGACCTTCCCCATCGCGACGCTGGGCCTGATCTTCCTGGCGCTCCTGATCATCCCCGCCGGCCTCACCATCTACGGCTGACGAGGAACCGTCCCACCGCCCCCGCAGAAGGACCCCGACCCCATGACCAGCCCCACGACGAACCCCGCGACCAGCCCCACGACGTCCATGGAGGAGCTCGACATGACCACGACCAAGACCGCTCAGCCGATCGCCAAGCGCGTGCGCGCGAGTCTCCTGCGCGATCAGCAGGTGCTGGCTGCCCTCCTGCTCTTCAGCGCCCTCACCGGCTCCTCGCGAGGCAAGCACCTGCAGGAGCAGCAGGAGGACCGCGAAGCGGGTGTGACGACGCTGGAGATCGCGGTCATCGCGCTGGGGTTGTTCCTGCTCGCCGGCGTCGTCGTCGCGGCCATCACCGCGGCCGTCAACAACAACCTCGGCCAGATCGGCTGAGTCGACGATGAGGAGGGCTGCTCGACACCGCTTCCACGTGGCGGCACCCGCTGCCGCCGCTGGGGCCCGGTGCGCTGCGGATGAGGACGAGGTCGACGGCGGCGTTGCCACGCTCGAGATCAGCATCCTCATGAGTGCAGTCCTCCTCGTCGTCTTCGCCCTCATTCAGGGCGGTTTCTGGTACCACGCCCGCACGCTCGCTCTGGGAGCCGCCGAGGAGGCCGTGCGCGCCGAGCGCTACGACGGCTCGGGAGGGGGAGGTGCTCAGGTGGCCATGGACTTCATCACCCGTGTCGGTGGCGACCGCGTGCTGCAGGCCCCGGGCGTCAACGTCCAACGCAGCCCTCTGCAGGTCAGCGTCACGGTCACTGGCCGCTCCATGCAGTTGGTTCCCGGCTTGACCATCGAGGTCAGCCAGAGCGCAGCGGGCCCCGTTGAACGCTTCACCAGCTCCTGAACCAGTTGCCGCCGAACGACACGAAGGAGCAGTGAGCCGATGGCCCGCCGCACCGCCCTCCGCGCGCTCCGAAGCCTGCCGTCCGCGCGGTCACGTTCGACGGGCTGCCAGGCACGCGAGGCCCGCGAGGAGCGTGAGCGTGGCATGGCCACCGTGGAACTGGCCATCGTCGCCGTCGGCCTGCTCCTGCTGCTGTCCCTGCTCGCCGCGGCAGGGCGCGTCTCGCAGGCACAGGGCGCGGTGAACCAGGCCGCCGCCGACGCCGCACGCCAGGCCTCGCTGGCTCGCAGCGCCGCAGCCGCCGCCACCAGCGCGCGCAGCGGTGCCCTGAGCACGCTGGCCCGGCAAGGACTGCGGTGCACAGGCGCCCAGGTGAGCATCGACACCGCCGCCTTCACCACCGCGGTGGGAACCGACGCCAACGTCTCAGCCACCGTCACCTGCCCCGTGGCCCTGGGTGACATCGCCCTGCCCGGGTTGCCGGGCACCAAGGTCGTCACCGCTACCTGGGTCTCCCCGCTCGACACCATCCGGGAGCGCTGACCGTGACGTTCACCGAGCCCGATGCTCAGCCGGCCGTTCTCACCGAAGGCGGGTCCGGCGACGGCACCCGCCGCGGCAGTCGGGTTGAGCGCGCCGACGAGGGAAACCTGTCACTGTTCGTGGCCGTCATCGCCGTGGCCCTGCTCGCTGTCATCGGGCTGGCCTACGACGGTGCGGCCAAGGTGCAGGCCACCCAGCAAGCCGACCTGGCGGCCGCGGAAGCCGCACGAGCAGCGGGGCAGGAGCTGAACGTCGGCACAGCGATCCTGACCAGCGGACGGTCCACCCCCATCGACCCAGCCGCCGCAGCGGCCGCGGCGAACCGCTACCTCGCCGCGGCGGGGATGAACGGATCCGCCGCTGTCACGGGGGAAACCGTCACTGTGACAACGAGGGTGCAGTGGACGCCCGTGCTGCTGACCATGGTCGGAGTCGGGCCACAAGCAGTCGAAGGCCACGCCACTGCCCGGGCCGCGAACGGCATCACCGAGGAGACGCCATGACCCAGCTGCGAGGCGTCCCGGTGACCGCGCCCGCACCGGCAACCCGACGGGGCGTCTACACGCGCGCGCTCCTGGCTGCGGTGGCAGTTGTCCTGCTGGTGGTCGGTGCGCCCGTCGCGCTGGTGGTGTTCGCGGGCAACCCGCTGCCCGAGGACGTGTCCTGGACGGCGATGCAACGGGTCCTCAGCGAGCCGGACATCGACGGCGGTGTCTTCCTCCAGACCCTCGCCGTCGTCGGCTGGCTGGGATGGGCGAGCCTGTTCATCTCCATCGTCGTCGAGGTCATCGCCTTCACCAGGCACCGGCCCGCGCCTCGACTGGGCGCGGCCTTCAGCGTGCAGCAGCAGTTCGCCGCAGGCCTCATCGGAGCCATCACGCTGCTCTTCCTCGCGCCGGCCAGCGTCGCGGCGGCCGCCGCCCCCAGTGCTGCGGGCGCAGCACGTGCGCAGTCCTCGGTCAGCGTCGCGCCGGTCCAAGCGTCCACGCCGACCACCGCGGGCACGAGCTCGGCAACTTCCACGGCACGCACGCCCAAGGCAGAACCCGTCCTCTACACGGTGCAGCCTGGCGACAGCCTGTGGTCGGTGGCGGAGGCGCACTTGGGTGACGGCAACCGGTACAGCGAGCTTGCCGCGCTGAACAGCACCCGCGTGCAACCCGACGGCGACCACCTCGACGACAGCCACTGGCTGCGCCCTGGTTGGGTCCTCGAGCTGCCGGCCGACGCGGGCGCCAAGGTCGCCCCGGCCGGTGGCTCCAGAGTCGTGGCGGCGGGGGAGAGCTTGTGGTCGATCGCCGACGAGATGGCCGGGCCCGGCGCGAGCGACCAGGAGGTCGCTGACCTCGCCGAGCAGATTGTCGAGCACTCCCGCGGCCTCCAGCAGCCCGGTGGAGCGCGCCTGCAGGACCCCAACGTGATCTTGCCCGGGTGGACGCTCGCGGCCGCCGACACCACCGCCGACACCACCGCCGACACCACCGCCGTCACGCCGGCGGCGCCTGCTCCGGCGGCGCCTGCTCCGGCGGCGCCTGCTCCGGCGGCGCCTGCTCCGGCTGCGCCTGCTCCGGCTGCGCCTGCTCCGGCTGCGCCTGCTCCGGCGGCGCCTGCGCCCTCGAGCGCGGCGCCCTCCAGCGCATCCACCACCACTCCGCAGCCTTCGAGCTCCACGGCCGCGAACGCGCCAGGATCGCCGGCAGCACCGCAAGCAACCGCCTCGGCTCCAGCACCCACCGCGGGAGCAACGACGTCGGCGCCTGTGACGGCAGCCAGCGGCGCCGCGTCCACGACCGACCCGGCCGAGGAGGCCGCCTGGCCCCTTCGCACCGTCGGCGGAGTCGGTGCCCTCCTGGCGGCCGGTGTGCTGAGCTTGCTGGCAGCACGGCGAGCACGTCAGCAGCGTCGCCGCCGACCGGGCCAGCGCATCGCCATGCCCAGCCCGCAGGACGAGATCACCGAGCTCGAGCTGCGCGCCGTGGAGAACCCGCACGCCGTGCAGCAGGTCGACACCGCGCTGCGCGGGCTGTCGCTGTGGCTGCACGAGAACGACAGGCCGCTGCCGGCGCTGAACCTCGCACGCCTGGCCGCGGACCGCTTCCAGCTGCACCTGGCCGAGCCCACGCAGCTGCCGGCGCCGTGGAGGGCCACGGGGGACCCCACGGTCTGGGCGCTGGCGTGCGACCCGGAGGACCTCGACGCGCTCTACGTGCCGCAGCGCAGCGACGGCACGGCCGTGGACGCGGACCTGGTGGCCCAGGTGCCCGCGCCCTACCCGAGCCTCGTCGTCATCGGCCAGGACCTCGAGGGCACCCACGTCCTGCTCGACCTCGAGCAGCTGGTCGCCATCAGCATCAACGGGGACGCCAGGCGCAGCGAGCAGGTCCTGCGAGCGCTCGCGCTCGAGCTGGCCACCAGCACGTGGGCTGACGACCTGCGCGTGACCCTGGTCGACTGCTGCGAGGAGCTCCCGGAGGCGTTGGGGTCGCTGCGGGTGCGGCACCTGCGCGATGTCGAGGAGCTGCTGCGGGACCTGGAAGGGCACAGCCGCTCCACCGCGCAGCTGTTGCAGCGCGAGGGCGTTAAGGACGTGGCGCAGGCTCGCGGTCAGCACGTGGCCACCGAGGCCGCGGCACCGGAGATCGTGCTGCTGGCCACGCCGATCAGCGACGAGCAGCGCGACCGACTCGACCGGGTGCTGGGCGAGCACCCGCGCTTGGGCATCGCAGCCGTCACCGCCGGTGCCGCTGCCGACATCGACAGCTGGACGCTGACGCTCGACGACACGGAGTTCAATCTCGACCCCGCGGCGGGTGAGGCGAGCGAGGAGGTGAGCAGCGAGATCGAAGGCTCCGGCACTGCGACGCTGGAGGAGCTGTCGCTGCGCATCGTGCCCCAGCGCATCGACGACGCCGAGTACGCCAGCATCCTCAACCTGCTGCGCGCCACCACGGCCAGCTCCACGGACGAAGAGGTCGACGCGATGCCGGCCGAGCGCCACGTGGACGACCTTCCCCCCGTCATCGTGCTGCCCCGCGCGGACTTCTACAGCGACCTTCCGCACGCCAGCATCGACCTGCGCGACACTCCTGCCCACGCCGGCGCATCACCCACCGGCCACGAGGCAGCAGCGACCGCACCACTGCCTGCCGGCACCGAGCAGGACGTCGAGCAGGACGTCCTCGGTGACGTCACTGCCCACGGCCAGGAGGTCACGGAGCCCACCCAGAGGCAGCAGGAAGCCGGGACGACGCACCTAGCCGACGCTGACCCCGCGAGCGCTGACCCCGCGAGCGCTGACCCCGCGAGCGCGGCGCTTGCCCCGGCCAGTGATCTCGGTGAGAACACGTCCAGTGCCACGGTGCAGCGTCTGCACCCGCCGCTGCTGCGGGTGCTGGGCACCGTCGACGTCATCAACACCCACGGCCAGGTGCCCGACGACCGCGGCAGGCTGGGTCGAGGACTCGAACTGGCGATCCTGCTGGCCTTCTTCCCCGGCTTGGACCACCGGGGCGTGGACGCCAAGCTCTCCCCGAACAGGCCCATCGCCACCGCCACTCGCAACAAGTGGTCCTGGGCCATCCGCAAGCTGCTGGGAACGGATGAGAACGGCGACGACTACATCCCCAAGTTCTCCGCGTCGACCGGCTTCCGCTACCACCTGCACCCGGCGGTGCGCACCGACTGGCACGTCTTCAGCGAGCTCGCCGCCGACCGCTCCACCGCCTCGAAGGTCAAGGCCCTGCGCCTGGTGCGCGGCGCGCCGTTCAGCGGCATCGACCCGCGCCGCTACACCTGGTCCGAGGGCCTGCACCAGGAGATCGTCAGCACCATCGTCGACGTCGCCTTCGAGGTGGCCGAGCGGGCCTTGGCCTCCGGTAACCCCGAGCTCGCCCGTGAGGCATCTGCCATCGGGCGCCTGGCCGAGCCGGGCTCGCAGGTCCTGTGGCGCGCGACGCTGCGCGCGGACTACCTGCTCGGCGAGCTCGACGCGCTCGCCGAGCACGCCGAGCGCCTCAGCGAGAGCAACGACGACGACCTGGAGCCCGAGACGACCCAGCTGCTCGGCGAGCTCCTTCAGGGATCCGCAGCCCGCGCGAGCGCCCAGTGACGCGCACCCTCAGACGCACAGGGAGAGGATCGATCGAGATGGACACCACCACCCAGCGTCAGCAGACTCGGGACCACCCGTTAGAGGAGCTGCGCACCATGGCACTGAGCAACGAGACCGACTCTCAGCAGGGCACCCCCGGCCCGACCGTCAAGCGGTCGGGTCGTCGTGGCCTTCTCTGGGCTGTCGCGGCGCTCGCGGTGCTGCTCCTCGTGGCCGTGGTCGGCTTCCTCGTCACCGGCCGCGACCAAGAGCCCACGGTGGCCCCGAGCGCTGCCGCCACCGTGGACGCGGTCGCCAGCCAGGCCGCGATGGACGCCTCCTGGCAGGCCACGCAGGATTACTACGCCGCCTTCGACCGCGCCTCGCAGGCCGCCAGCCTCGAGGGCATCGACATGGCGGCCGCGGCGTGGCCCGCGGAGGTCGACTCGACGGCCCAGTGGACCCAGACACTAGCCAGCGCTGGGCAGCACCAGACCGGTACCAGGGCGGCTTCTCTGGTGTCGCAGCAGTTCGTGCCGTCCAAGGACCCGGCCACCGCCGCCGACCCGGCCTACGGGCAGGTCGTGCAGCAGGTCTGCCTGGACACCAGCGGTGTGGACCTCATCGACAACGCCACCGGGCAGAGCGTGCGCGCCCCGGCTCCGGGCAAGACCGAGATCATCACGCGGTCCCCGGCCACGGTCACCGTCGAGCGCACCGGTGGCGTCTGGAAGGTGCGCAGCGAGGACGTCGACTACGAGACGACGTGCTGACCCGGGCGCGACAGGCACTGGCCGCCGCCTCGCTCGCCTTGACGACGGGGCTCGCGCTCGCCCCCGCCGGTCACGCCGCTGCTCCCGCCAGCGGCGGCGTGAACTGCGGCAGTGGGACTTGCGTGGTCGTGGTCAGCACTCCCGGCAACGCCGGCTCCTCCAGGTCGAGTACCGGCACTGGCACCGGGGGACGCAAGACCACCCAGCCGGTGCGGCAGCGCAAGCTGCCGACCATCCCCGACGACCCGACCGGGCAGCGGGTGCGCACGGTGGAGTGCTCCACGGTGCCGGGGTACTCGTGCCTGATCGCCGATGACGGCACCGACTTCTTCACCGGCTTGCCCTACACCCCGCCGGCTGCGGCTGCGCCCGGCGCCGCTCCTGCACCGGTGGTCATCGACCCGGCGCAGGTGGCCGCGCTGGCCGTGGCGCGCCTGCAGATCCAGGCCCCGGACGTGCAGCTGGTGCCCAAGCCCGAGCCCGGCGGGTTCGGCTTCATCGGCCTGCCGGTATGGCTGTGGACCCCGCAGGCGCAGTGGCAGCCCATCAGCGCCACCGCCTCCATCGCCGGGGTGACGGTGACCGCCACCGCGCAGCTGTCCCGCATCGACTTCGACATGGGCGACGGCGCGGTGGTGCGCTGCGAGAGCCCGGGGCTGCCGTACCAGGCGTCCTTCGGTGACCGTGACTCGCCGACCTGCGGGCACCGCTACAGCAAGACCTCCGCGCACGAGCCGAACCAGGAGTACACGATCACGGCGAGGGCCAACTACGACGTCACCTGGGCCGGCGCCGCCACCGGCTCGACGACGTTAGACGCGACTTCGGACACGGCGCTGGCCATGGGCGAGCGCCAGATCCTCGTCACCGTCGGCTGACACCCACTGACTCATCACCGACCTGCCACCCTGGAGCAGCGTGACGATCACCGCCGTGATGAGCGCTGCGAGCAGCACCGCGGTGCTCGCCGGTCTGCTCGCGGGCCTGCTGGGGGCCGTGGCGGCCAGCTTCTGCGCCTTGGTGGCCGCCCGCCTGCCCGCTGGCCTGTCGCTGGCTGAGCCCTCGCACTGCGACAGCTGCCAGCGCCGGCTGCGCCCGCTCGAACTCGTACCGGTCGCCAGCTGGCTGCTGCTGCGCGGGCGCTGTCGCAGCTGCCGCGCGGCGGTGCCCGCGCGCTACGTCCTGGCCGAGGTCGCCTGCGCCGCCGTATGGGCGGCGCTCGGCTGCTTGCTGCCCGGCGGGGCGGTGCTGGCCGCGGCCCTGCTGGCCACCTGGCTGGTCCTGCTCGCCCTGCTCGTGGGCATCGAGCACTCCACCGGCGTCTTGGTGCGCTCGCGGCCGCCGGCGCAGCTGCTGGTAGCTGTGCTGCCGGCGGCTGGGGTCGTGGCACTGCTGCAGTCACTGCTCGCCCAGCTGCACGTGCAGCTGGGGCTGGCCCTGGCGTGGGCCCTGCCCGGCATCGGGGCCCTGCTGCTCGGTGCCCTGCTGTCCACCCGGCCGACCGAGCCTGCTCGCTCCAACCAGTCCACCCGGTCCACGCTCAGGAGCTTCCACCGATGATCGAAGTCGCAGGCCTGCGCAAGGTCTACCGCGCTGCCCACCGTGACGTCGTCGCCGTGGACGAGCTCACCTTCAGGGTGCGCCCGGGCGCGGTCACCGGCTTCCTCGGCCCCAACGGCGCCGGCAAGTCCACCACCATGCGGATGATCGCCGGCCTGGAGGCGCCCAGCGCCGGGCACGCCCTCGTCGCCGGCCGGCCCTTCACCGAGCACCCCCAGCCGATGTCGGCGCTGGGAGTGCTTCTGGAGGCCAAGGCCATGCACCCCGGACGCACCGCGCGCCGGCACCTGCAGGTCCTGGCCGCCACCAACGGCCTGCCGGCCCGCCAGGTCGACACGGTCCTCGAGCTCGTCGGACTGGCCGACGCCGCCGAGCGCCGCGTCGGCGGGTTCTCCATGGGCATGGGCCAGCGCCTGGGCCTGGCCGCGGCGCTGCTGGGAGATCCAGCCGGCGTGATGCTCGACGAGCCCCTCAACGGCCTGGACCCCGACGGCATCGTGTGGATGCGTGAGCTGCTGCAGCAGATGGCTGCCCAGGGCCGCACCGTCTTCCTCTCCTCGCACCTGATGAGCGAGATGGCCCTGACCGCCGACCACCTCATCGTCGTCGCCGGCGGTCGGCTGCTGGCCGACGAGAGCATGAGCGACTTCCTCGCACGCACCCCCAGCGGCGTGCGCGTCGCCTCCCCGCAAGCTGCGCAGCTGCGCGAGGTGCTCGAGCAGCTCGTGGTACAGCGGCAGGCAGTGGGTCACCCCGCACGACTCACCGCCGGACCGCCCGCATCAGCCGGGGCCCTGATCGTTCAGGGGTGACCGCAGTGGAGATCGGGCGGGCGGCCCAAGATGGGAACGTCGTCCTCAGCGAGCTCGTGACGGTGCAACCGTCCCTCGAGGAAGCGTTCATGAAGATGACCGCCGCGAGCTTCCGAATGGCGCCTCGTCGCTGAGATCAGGCAGCGAAGTCTGCCTCCTAGATCAGCGGCCAGACGCAGACATCACAGCGTTCGAGCCTGGTGACCGAAAGTCACCGCTAGGGTCGGGGAGTGGCCAAGCATCCACTCCAAGATGCGCTCGATGAGCTGCCGTCCCACATCCTCGATGCTCAACGCCTCTACGGCTTGACCTCCGGGATGCTCGTAAAACTCCGTGATGAGCGCATCGCGTCGGGCAGGAAACCGAGCGGTGCACCACCTGGTGTTCACAAGACGTGCGCGACGACCTTGTCACCATGACCACGGCGCAGTTCCTCGCGAGTGAAGTAGGAAGCCTCAGAGACGCTCCACGCGATCGGCTTGCGGGCCCCGGTCGCTCTGACGCACTGAGTACCGGACTCGGTCGCCCTGCTGCAGCGGTTCCGATCCTGCGACCACGGACACGTGGACGAACAGGTCGTCACCTCCGGCGTCCGGGGTGATGAACCCGAATCCGCGGTCGCCGTCGTAACGTGCAACGACGCCCTCACCGGCGCGTGCAGGCACGCCCCGTGACCCCGGCTCCCTCCTGCCGGTGTGTGCCGGCCCGGCCGGTGCCGGCTGTCGCGGTGGCGGTGCGGGCTCGGCCCCTCGGACGAGCTGCACGTCGCTGGCCTGCGGGCCCTTGTCGCCGCTGACCACCGCGTACGCCACGCGGTCGCCCTCGGTCAACCAGGTGAGCCCCTCGGCCAGGGATCGGGCGTGGACGAAGACGTCCCCGGCGCCGGAGTCGGGGGCGATGAAGCCGAAGCCCTTGTCCTCGTCGTACCAGGAGACGGTGCCGTCCGCCCCGTCGGCACCTCCGGCCCCGACGGGCAGGCCGGCCCCCGGCCCCAGCGGGACCACGTGCGCCGCCTGCGGGCCGCGCTCGCCTTCGACGACGACGAAGGCCACCCGCTGCCCCTCGGTGACCACGCCACCCGTGACGATGGCAGAGCTGTGCACGAAGATGTCGGGGCCTCCGCCGTCCGGCGAGGCGAACCCGTACCCCTTGGCCGGCTCGTACCAGTTGACCGTGCCGAGCAGGCCCACGGCGCCACCGGCGGTCGCCTCGGAGGTGACACGGACGCGCAGCGCCTGGGGACCGCGGTCGTTCTCGCCGGCCTCGAACTCGACGGTCTGGCCCTCGCGGAGCACCCTCGGCCCTCCGTCCTCCACAATCGAGGAGGCGTGCACGAACACGTCCGGTGAGCCGTCCTCGGGCGCGAGGAAGCCGAACCCCCGTTCAACGTCGAACCAGCGGACGGTCGCGTGCGGCATGGGAAGCTCCAGGTCGGAAGGGCGGACAATGCTCCCAGTCTCGCTGACGGCGTCGTGTCCGGGACCACCGGGACCGGCCACGGGTCAGCCCACGGTCAGGGCGTCGCAGGCGCCAGGAGGCGCGTGGCGGTCGCGAACGACCCGGACGCCGCCTCGTCCACGCCCACCCGCGAGCGCACCTCGTCCGGGACCACCCGTCACGGGCACAGTGAGCTTTTGTCAGTAGCGGTCGGCAGCTACTGACAAGACCTCAGTCTGTTCGTCAGCATCACTGGAAAGCGCCAGGCCGCGGCGCAGCATCGCCCGTCGCACGTCCACGCGCAGCACGTGCCAGCGCTTGCTGCTGTCCTGGCGTCCGCGCAGGTGCTCGGGGTGTCCGGCGGGCAGCTGGGTGCGCTTGGCCACCGCCTGGCGGGTGATCTGGAGCATCGCCGCGGCCTCCTTGATGGTGACCGTCGGCTCCGGCGCACTCTCGCCTGGTGCGTCGTTCCAGCCTTCGCGAGCGAGGAACTCCTCCTCGGTCATGGCGTGCACGGCCACCGTCGTCGCGGGTGCGCCGGCGTGCGCGGCGGCCTGCTCGACGACGCTGACGGCGATCTGGGTGGCCTGCACCAGGCCGGTGGCGGGCAGGCTGATGCGTGCGCTGATCAGCTGCTGCTCGTTGCTGAGCGCGGGGTGGAAGCCGGCGAGGTGCTCCAGCAGCTGGTCGGCCAGCTCGTCGCTGAGGCGAGCGGCCGGCAGGTCCAGCTGGACCTGCACGTTGAAGGCGGTCATGGCAGTGCTTCCTCTCTGTGATCTCGAGTGCTGCTCGGGGTGCTGGTCTGCTGGGTGCTGTGTGGTGGTGAAGTACGCGGAGCCGGCGGCATGATGGTCGGGGTGGCCGGGCCCACTTCGACTGGGCCCGGCCACTCCACCCTCAGCGCCCTGCTGGCCCTTGGAAGCCCGCCCGGCGCAGCGCCGCTAGCGCGTTGCGCCGCGAGCGCCAGTCGCTGGTGGTTCCGGCCAGCACCGTCACCCACTGACCGTCCTTGCTGATGCGCAGGTGACCGTTCTTGGTGGGGGTGACGGTGAAGCCTTGCGCCTCGGCCGTCTTGACGAGCTTCCTCGTGTCCTTGTCCATGTCCACCTCCCCTCGGTATGCAACCATCATAGCGTTAGAGGTTGCACTTTGACAACCAGGCGGAGCCGAGTGGATCGGGTGACTGGCGGCGCCCACGTCCGTGCCGCTGCCGCGTTGCGCGAGTGAGGTGCCTACGGCGCTCGAAGGACTGAAGCCGGCGAGCCGTCCGCCGGGGGTGTTGAGCAAGGATGTGCTAGGGGAGTGCGCGAGCCTGCGCGGCGCTCCGCATCGCTGGCGAGGCTGCGGCTGGTGCGGCGTTGGTCTTCGCCCGTCGTCGCGGCCGGCGCGGCCCAAGTGGCAGCGATCATGCGCGCATCGTCCTGCGCCCCGGGGCCGCCGGCGCACGATGTCGCCCGGCGCGGGCCGGTGTGCTGGCGCGCCCGCTGCAACCTTCGGGACTGTCTTGCGAATCATCAAGTGACAACTTCACGCTCGTGTCAAGGTGTGAGCCAGCTCAGCATTCACGGCAAGGTCGTCACCTCCTCGACGCAAGACGCCCGGGTGAGACCCGATGCCGTGAACGGAGGATCTCAGAAGGCAAGTAACCGCCTTCTTCAGCAAGGCGGGCTGGCTGGCTGCGAATGTGCCCTACAGTGACCGCCGTGCAACTCGGCACGGTCCTCGCCACCGTCATCGGTGCCCTGGTGGGACTTCTCGTCACCTTGCTCACCAATGCGACCAAGTGGTACTTGGATAGAGGGGATCGATGGGAGGGTTACAAGAAAGAGGCGTTTACTGATTGCCTCGCTGCCTTCAATGTGACTCAGCAAGAGATCTTCGCGCTTGCGGTTGACGACAACCTACTCGCCATGGAAGGCCAGCGCGGTGAGAAGGTGCGGGCTGCCTTCGCCGGCAATGGCCTCCTCAAGAGTTACGAATTGGTTCTCTTGCTGGGCGAGGACGATGTCGGCGCCGCCGCCGAGACAGCTTTCCAGCGACTTCGTGGGTTGCGCGACAAGGTGGCAGAGGGTCGAGGCGACAATGATCCAAAACACAAGGAGATGTCGATTGAGTACGCCGAAGCGCTGTCGAAACTCAGAAAATCCATGCGGAAAGAATTGCGCAAGAGGCGTTGAGCAGCGTTAGCTGCGTGTTACACCAACCCGCAAGTCAACCTATCCCAGACGCGGCCGGCCGCTACTGGCAAAGGTTCACTGAGCCCGGATCCACGCTGAGGTGGTGTCACTAGGTTACGGAGTTACGATAAATAACCTTGATTTCTGAAAACTTTGTACTGTATGCGAGCGTGAGTTAGTGCAATCGGCACGAGTACGCCGCAAAGCACGTTTGCAGCCCAACCCATCTTGAACGTCCCAGGTATGAGCGCAATATCGATAGCAACAAAAGCCCAGACTGCCTCACGTATGGTTGCCGATCGCCGTGCTACCCATTGATTCTGGGGCAGAAACGTTGGTTTTGTGAGCCAGGAAACCTTACCATCTTTCATCCGCTGAGCATGTTTCGTGCGCCGCATATCGACGTGCGCCGCATATAGCAGCGCGGGAGACTTACTCAGTGACCAAAGGTACAAGCAGAATGCCAATGTGGTCAGCAAGGAAACTTGCAGCGCTAGGGCAATATCCGCGTCGAGGGTCCATCCTGTTCGAGCAGTGAATCGTTCAGCTGAGGTAGCGACAAAATTCCCAAGTTTTGATAAAGGAACTAGTAGGGCAAGGCCCATCACAACTGCGAAGATACCCCAAGATTGGTGTCCATATGCTCTTAGTAGGTGAAAAATTAGAGCCAAGTAGGCGAGCTGCGCTATAGAAAAAATGACGGCGTAAGTAGGCAGGACAGGCAAATCTGGTCGTAAGGTGGCGTTAAGAATTACAAGCCCCACCACAAAGAGCCAAATAAAGTGATGGTCACATATGTATGCAATATATACCCGAAGCCACGAAAAGAACACCCTATTTTCCCTTTCATCCACGTGTGTGGTGACTACTCTGGCAGATCTGCCCAGCTACCGTGGGTGAACGAACGAAGATCGCATCCGACGTAGCTGAGGTAGTCGGCTGTTCTCGGGTGTTCGGACACGGACGCACCAGACGCACCGTGCGCTCGTCGCGGGCGGCGTGCGCGATGCAGGTGTCTGGCAAGATGCTGTGATTGAGCGCACCACCCGGCATGGCTTTCGCTCTATGAGCCTTTGTCAGTAGCGGTTCTCCATCTGGCTCAGGACGAGGGCCGCGGCCACGACCGCAGCGGCCGGCGAGACCGGTGGTACTCCGGAAAGCACCGCCAGCACGGCGGTCTGGTGCAGGTCGTGACAGATCCTGACGGGCGGCCGCGGGGGTACCTCCCACGCGGAGCGTGGGGGCGGGGTGTTCCCGGTCGAGCCCGGCTGCACCCATGACCTAACCGCAGCGTGCATCCATGCTCTGCCGCTCCTGTATGTCGCCGCTGGCCATGGCGTCCCCACCTTGGCCGACAAGGCCTACACCGGTGCCGGAGCCGGCATCCGGGTTCCCGTTCGCCGCCCCGCTGGTGGGCAGGTGCTCGACCGCAGCACGAGGGGTTGGAACTCCTACGTCAACGCCGAACGCGCCTTCGTCGAGCACGGCATCGCCCACCTGAAGACCCGCTGGCGAGCCCTGCGCCACGTCAGCCTGTGCCCGTGGCGGATCAGCGCGATCGTCGCCGCGGCCTTGGTCCTGAGCCGGCTAGAAAACCGCTACTGACAAAGGTTCAATGTCCTACACCAACCAGCCCCTCATGCCTCCTGGCGCACCCATCGGTTGCATGCTTACGTCGGTATCGCTCGCTGCTGAGCGGCCTCAGGACATCAGTGATCTCGCTCCGGTCAGTTGCGCGATGGCGTCCTGGTCCTCCACTAGCACCCAGCCACGATCCTGCACATCGTTCTCGTCCTCGCGGCCGACCGTCTCCGCGGCCCACCAGCGGTGGGTGTCCAGCACGAGCTGCACGAGCGGCTGGTAGTCCGCGCCCACTAGCGGGTGCTGCCCGCTCGGCTGCTCGGCCGGGGCAGCCCCGGCGTAGCCGGCCACAGCCTGCCACAGCGACCACAGCGACCACAGCGGCTCGAGTGCCTGCGCGTGGTACTTGGCCGCCAGCCGCTCTAGCCAGGCCGGCGGTGGAGCATCACGCATCAGTTGCCCTTCGTGGAGCGGGTGGCGCGCTCGTCGCGGTGCGCCGAACCGTTCAGTAGATGGTCAGGTCGACACCGACGATGTCGCGGTCGTTGGGGTAGAAGTCGGCGTAGCGCGCTTGGATCTCCTCGTTGAGCCAGGCGAACGGGTCCTGACCCTCGGCGCGTGAGCGTGCCAGCGCCGCGGAGACGGCGTAGCCGCCCTTGTCGCCGACGGTCACGGCCCGCCCGTCCGTCAGGTGCACGGTGAAGCGCACGTTCTTGCGCCCGGCGCGCTGCCCGCGCGCGGCTGCGCGCAGCCAGGCGGCCACCTGCTGGCGGCCGGCTTCACGGTCCCGCCCGCGCTGCGGGACGCGCACGGAGTGCTGGCGCGCGCCGCCGGGCAGGTAGGTCGTGGACTGCGGCGGCACGGCGGGCGTGGTCGGCTGCGCCGTACCGGTGCCCGGCTGGCCGGTGCGCCGGCGCCGTCCGGTGGGGCCCGCTCCCGCGGCCGGCGGTGGTGCGGCCGGTGCAGGGGCCTGCTCCGCTGGCCGGACGGTGGTTGTGGTGGCGCCGCGGGGCGCTCGCACGGGCACCACTTGACCGGTGCGGTCGCGCCGGCGCGCCGGGCGGGTGGTGGCGCGCCCGGTGTCGACGAGCTCGGTCAGGGTCGTGCGGTAGGCCTCGCCGCTGGTCTCCCCGCGCACGATCTTGCGGACCATGCGGGGGGAGCGGTTCAGCTCGTGGGCGATCTCGGCGATGGACATCCCGTAGGCGCGCAGGTCGGCGACCAGGTCGACGGGGCTGCGCGAGCTCGACGACGAGGAGGCCGGCGTGCTCGGGGTGCGAGCCACCTCAGTTGTCCTCGTCCTGCTCGTCGCCCGCTGCGCCGACGTGCTCGCCGGACGTGACGGCGCTCGCATCAGTGGACTCAAGATCATCGAGCTTGGCGCGCGCCGGCTTGGCGCGGTAGGACTGCGAGATCAGCTGCGAGATGCGTCCCGGCGTCAGCCCGCTCCACTGGGCCAGCAGCGTCTGGCTGAGGCCCTCGGGGTTGACCATGGTCGCTGGGTTCGCCCGGTACACCCGGCGCACCAGCTCCTTGCGCAGCTCGCGCAGCGCCCGCACCCGCTCCTCGAGCGTGATCAGCTGCGCCGCCAGCGCCGGCAGGGTGATCATCGCCTGCGGGTCGTGGGCGATGCCGCGCTCGAGGGCGCGCTCGCGCACCTGCTCGGGGCTGGCCGAGCTCAGCCAGGGGCCCTGCACGTGAAGCGCCTGCCGCCGGCGCACCATCCACGAGGGCCGGGAGATCTGCAGGTACCGGTTGGCCAAGGGAGCGGCGCCGTCGTAGAAGGCCACGGAGAACGCGGCGGCGTGCGCGCGCTTAGAGGCCTGCTCGAGCTCGCTCTCGGTCTCGGTGAGCAGGTCGCGCACCCGCTGCAGCTTCTCGCTGTCGGGCTCGGAGGTGTGGGTGGCCAGGACGTCGCGTGCCTCCTGCTCGGCGCGAGCGCGCAGTTGCGCACGCTCGGCCACCGGGGTCGTGCCTGCAGGAGTGCTGGCGGCGCTCTCGGTGGCGCTGCCGGCGCTGCTCGTGCGCGCCGGCGCCCGGGAGGTGGCGGGGGTGTTGCCGCTTCGGCTCATGGGAATGACCGCTCCCTAGGTGATCGGGCTCGTGCGGGGCGGGCTGGGGCAGGTGCGCGCCGGCGCGAGCGGGCCCGAGGGCGTGCTCGTGATGGTGAGGCGGGGCGCCGGTGCGGTCGTCGCTGGGGACATCGGGCTCTCCTTCGGTGTCGTCGTGTCGATCCGCCCGATCGCTGTTCGGGCGAGAATTAACCCTAGCATGTTAACGCTCTGCGTGCGGGAACTTGCGGAGGTGTCGTGTCGGTGGGTCCTGCTTGACTCCAGCGTTGCCCCGATCCCGGTCTCGACGGCTGCCTCGACGAGTGCCTCGGCGGGCGCCGAAGCTCGCACGGACGGTCCGTGGGGTGCGTGCGAGTGGACTGCCCCCGCAACTGCGAGCACGCAGAAAGCCGTGCCCGGAAGCTGGAGTCTGCCGTATGATCCGGTGACAGTAACGTGCCTCATCTTCTGGCTACCGCGCGGTGTGTGCAGCAGGTCCTATAGCGCTGAGATCTGGGGTGCGCTGGCCCAGTGAGTGGCGCACGCTGTGCCGGAGGTCGCGGGCCAGTGCTTCGCGGGTGCTGCTCAGCAGTGCGCGTGTGCGGTCGTCGGCGTCGGTAGTGCCTTCGGCCAGGGCTCGCCGGACGCGGTGGTCGTGGTCGTTAACCAGTCGTGTCAGCACGTTGGCGTGGCGGTGCGGGTTTCGCAGCGCCAGCAGCGCGGCGAGCTGGCGAACGAGCGGGTGCGTGCTGGTGGCCAGCGCTTCGAGGTCTAGGACGTCGGTGAGGTGCGCGGGCAGCGTGTTGAGGACGCCGGCTGCGGGGGCGACCTCGGAGGGGTCCTGGCTGTGCAGCATCTGCACGGCGCGCTCGCGGACCCAGGTGAGCTGTGCGGGGTGCTCGGCGGCGGCGTGGGCCAGGCGCAGGCCGGCCCCGCGCAGCGAGGCGCTGCCCATACTGATCTTGAAGGTGCTCAGGGGGTGCGGGGTGCCGGTCGTGTCGTCCCAGGCGCTGCCGTCGCGCTCACCGAGGGCGAATGGTCGTGCCGCCTCGAAGGTGCGGGTACGCACCTGCGAAGGTTGGGGCCGCACCAGGTTGGTGCAGCCGATGAGGGCATCGCGCCTGTTCGCTGCGGCTTCTCGGCGCTCGCCGGCCACGGCGAGCAGCTTGTCCAGGCACGCCAGGGCCTGCGGTGCGGGCAGCAGGCGAACCAGGTAGGACTGGTCCACCACGCGCGAGCCGTACCCGACGCTGTTCGGGCTGGGGTCTGGGCGCGAGAGGATCGCCTCGTGCGCTGCCAGGGCCTGCTGGTGCACCAGCGGGTGCTCGGGGGCGATGGCGGCCAGCGCGACCTCGGCGCGGAAGCGCCCCTGTTCGACCATGGTCACCAGGCGCGCGCGCAGAGCCTGCTTGTGCTCCTCGGACAGGTGGCCGTGCCTCGTCGAGGCAGCGGCGCTGTCGTCGGTGTACGCGGCCAACAGCTGCTCGACCTGGTGACCGGCGAGCGCGTTCTGGGCGCTCTGCACGTCCTGCTCGGCGAGGTCGATCAGGCGGCTCACCGCCTCGAACGTCAGGTTCGGGTGAGCGGCGGCGACGGCGAGGCAGGCGCCGACGTGCTGCTCGTCGGTGTAGCGGTAGCGGTGCGCGGGCCGGGGAACGTCGGGAGCCAACAGCTCGAAGAGCGCGCGGGCCTGCTGCTCGCTGCCGCGGCCGGCGAACTCGCAGGCGCCCCGTTGTACCTGCAGGGACAGCGCCGACATCGGTGAGTCCGTCAGCTCTCCGGCCCGACCCAGCCGCGCCAGGCGCAGCAGCTCCTGCATCAGGTGCGAGGCGCCGTCGTCGTCCAGCAGGTCGCTTTGTGCGCAGACCTGCGCGGCTTGCGTCTGCACGACCCACCACGGCTGCTCCTGCCACGAGGTGGTCGGCAGGAGCCGGTCGCCGACCTGCCCGGCCAAGGCCACAGCCTTTTTCGTGGCCCCCACGCGTTGGTACAGCAGGGCCGCCAGCTCGGGTTCTTCGTTGTCGGCGTACAGGTCGGCGAGCATCTCGGCTGCTTCGTTCTCATCGGCCCAGGCCCCGGTGATGCAGGCGTCGATGAGCCAGCGCCTGCTGGAGAGCACCGCTTCGATGGGGCGCTTGGCCACCACGGCGGACATGGCCGCCTCGCGGGGCTCGCGGGAGCGATCCAGCAGGCGCTGGGAGCCGGTGGAGCGCACCGCCTGCGCCAGACGGTGCTCGTCGTCGAGGTCCTCGGTGATGGGCCCGTAGCTGAGGTTGAGGCTGCGCAGCGCATACAGCCAGTCGGCGGCCTCCTCGGACATCCCCACGTGGATGCCCTTCTCGATCGCATCGCGCCAAGCCTCGGAGGCCTGCTCGATGTGGCCCTGCAGCGCGCACCGCCGCGCCTCACGGGCGCTGATCCAGGCCACTGACTTCGCGTCCACCCGGTGCTGGCGGGCCTGGCGCCTGAGGTTGGCACGCGCGCCGTCGTCGTACTCGGCCCGTACCAGCTGCAGCCGCAGCCGCAGCTCACCGGCGGGTCCCTCCTCGGCGAGGCGCTCGATGGCGGCCGTGATGAGCGCATCGATGCCGGGCAGGTGCTCGGGTGAGGTGGCGAACAGGTCCTCGGCCAGCAGCAGCACCAGCGCCGGGTGGTAGGCGGGCTCCTCCACGCCTTCAGCGCCCTCAACGGTCGGCAGCGCCGCCAGGAGCGCCTCCGGTGTCCCGGTGGGGCGCGTGGTGTCACGAACGGCCGCAGCGAGCAGCTGCACCTGCCGCCGCTGGCCCGGTGATGCGGCATCGCCGACGGCGGCACCATCGACCGGGTTGTTGATCAGGTGCTCCAGGGCGCGGGCCTCCTCGCGCCGGCCTCGCAGCAGCGCCGTCACGATGAGCTCACCGGCCAGGGCGAGTGCATGCTCGCTCATGCCCGCGGCGATCAGCGCGTCCAGCTGGCGCCGGCGCAGCACGGAGGCGTGCCCGTGGAAGTTCGCATCGACCAAGCGCTGGGCCACCTGCCCGAACAGGTCAGCGGATCGGCCGGGATCCTCATCGCGCACCGCTTCGGCCTGGCGCAGCATCGGCCTGACGTCCTCGGCGTTGAGGGGACCGATCAGGATCTGTTCGGCCTGCTGCTGCCGGTCCAGGGCGGGAGCGGGCACTCCCGGGCGCGGGGCATCAGTGCTGAAGCGCTCAGCGGTCTCCGGGCTCCAGAAGCGGGCCACCACGTTGGCCAGCCCGCGCAGGTGCTCGTTGAGCTGCTCGCTGCCCCACAGGTCCAGGTCGAGGCCGGGATGCTCGTCCCGCAAGGCATCCAGCGTGTCCGCCAGCTGCGTGCTTTGAGTGGCCGCGGAGGTGGCCACGATGAAGGTCCGCGCGTCGAACGGCCGCTTGCCCGTGGCGAACAGCTCCACCGCGGCCCGCAGCTCGGCTGGCGTCAGGACCTGGTACTCCTTGCACTGCACGACGACGTGGGAGCCGTCGGGGGCGCGCCCGGCCAGGTCGATGCCGTGCTGGGCCTGTCCTTGGGTGCCGTAGCGGCGGAAGCGGACCCCGCGCACCCCCAGCACGTCGCGGCAGATGGCCAGCAGGAGCTTCTCGAAGCGGTCCCAGCCCATGCGCAGGTCGAGGTCCTCGCCCGCTGGCTGCCGAGCAGGGCCACTGGGCCGGACAGCAGCGCTCAGGCTCGCATCGCGCTCCACTGGTGCCCACGCGTCACGGGCGGCCGGCAGCGGCTGGCTGGGGGTGTCCTGGCTCACGGGCGTCAGTGTGGCGGGCACCTGCGACACCTGGTGCTCCAACTCACCGCTGGCGTACTGGCTAGCTGGCACGAGCGGCACGACGGAGCCGCTCACGACGGGACTGCTCGCGCGCCGTCGAGGACTGCTCACTCGTGCTGGTGCTATCACTTCCGTACACAGGCGCATCGGCGCCTTCGCTTGAACTTTTTGCTGTGTTACCGCAGCGTGTTGCGGTCCTCGGTGGACGAAGGGCCAGCAGCTTTGCGCTGGAAGTTGTGGAAGGTCTCTGCCTGCTCTCATTGCCTCGCTTTGCGCCTCGCACGAGAAGAGACGAGGTTCCTGTCCGTTTCTGTCGTCTCAACCCGGCGCATCCGCTCGCCAGGACGTCCACCTGTGAGGTGGTCGCCCAGACCGCTCGCAGCGGACTTGACCCTGCTTTGCCACGCAAGCTTGTGAAGCGACGTCGCCGTACGCTCGGCGGTAGTTATTGCAGTACGTCTCGAGGACTTTGATGGCTGCTGCTTCGGAGAGGTGCAGCCATTCACGAAGTTGAGCCTTTTCCATCCCACTGACGAGCGGGGTTGCAGCGGGCACGAGCGAAGCCCCTGGTAGGGCGGGGATTGTCGAGATCGTCCGCACCACCAGGGGCTTCGCATGCTGTCTTACCCGTCCGGCCTGCCGGAGGGGGTACCACCCGCGTGCGGGGGAGCCACCCGCGCCGTGAGCCTGCTCGCCGAAATGCTGCGTCGACGCCGCAAGCGCATGGGCTCGCCCTGGCGCCGACTCACGCCAGGCCGACAGGCGCTGCTGGTGCTGGCGCACCTGTGCAACGGTGAGCGCTACGCGGACCTGGCCGCTGGCTTCGGTGTCGGGATCGCCACGGTGCATCGGTACGGGCACGAGGCGCTGGCCGTGTTGGCGGCGATGACGTCGACCTTGCAGCAGGCGGTGTCGACGGTCGCGGCCAAGGCCTACGTCGTCCTGGACGGCACCTTGCTGCGCATCGATCGGGTAGCCATGGCCACCAAGGGCGATCGCATTTACCACTCGGGTAAGCACAAGGCGCACGGCGTCAACATCCAGACCCTGCCCGACCCGGCCGGGCGGCTGATCTAAGCCTCACCGGCGCTGCCGGGCTCGCGCCACGACATCGGCTGCGTCCGCGAGCACGGCCTGTCACCGCTCTAGCCGGCACCGAGGTGCCAGTCCTGGCTGATCGCGGTCACCAGGGCGCGGCCCGCACCTGCCCCGAGGTCCGGGTGCCGCAGCGCTCCCGCCGCAAAGACCCAGTCACCGGCACCTTCCGGCCGCTGTCGGCGAACCAGCGCGCGGTCAACCGCGCCCACGCCGCCCTGCGGGGCGCCGGGTGAGAGAGCGAGCGCCCAGCTGGGGGCACCTCCCACGCCTTGGCGTGGGGGAAAGAGCTGGCGGGTGCTGCGCAAGATCCGCTCCAGCCCCTCACGGGCGACCGACCTCGTCGCCGCTGTGCAGACTCTCATCCTTGCCGGCTGAGCCGGGATGGAAGAGGCTCACTGTCCATCCAGCTATGAGCCGAGGTTAAACGACAATGTTAAACCAGGTGGCGAGGAATCAGGTTAAATTTTAGGCACCTGGACCGCCGTCGGCCTCCAATAGGCGTAGCTGTATCTAGATTGACATGAAGGTAAGAACTGCATAAAACTCAACCGGATTTGTTTTGGCCGACATTACGCCTTGAGGGCACTAGTCGACCAATGCGGAGCCAGGCGCAAAGTGTTACATTGAATCCGTTACCCAGTAATGCTCTCGCAACCGTTCTCGCTGTTCTATACTCAAGGTTCGTGTCAGATTAAGCGTCATCTGGTACGCAATTTTGTGTGGCAAGCAACCATTTATAAGCGCTTCGATGAGGCGACCACTGGCACTTCTCAGCAGCAACTCAATCGCTTCGTTTGGTACATCAAATTCGGAGTTGGAGTTGATGACTAGGTCTACTAGCGCTGTCGTCGCCTCTGCCCCCTCACGCATGACCAACGCCTGCATAAGCAGCTTTTGCAAGTAGGGACTACTGGCGGGGTCGCTTGCCAACTTCAGCAGCGCTGGGGTCACCTCTGCATCCTTATGCCCAGCCAGTGAGCCTTTGTCAGTAGCAGCCAGCCGCTTGTCACGAAAGTTGAGCGACGGACTCCAAGGCGTCCGCTGTAGCTTCGGCCGGTGCCCGAGTTTGACCCTGGGCCTACACCCGGAACCCCTATCAGCGTGCCGGTGCCGGTGCCGGTGAGCGCGGGACGGTTGTCCCCGCTGCTGGTGGAGCTGAAAGCGCGGACGGAGCGACTGGTCGAGGAACGCGACCACGATGGCGTCATCTTCATCGAGGAGCACCTGAAGAGCTTCGAGGTGGCCGTGCGCGCCTTCCACGCTGTCGGTCCGGAGTTGCTGGCGCGGGCCACCGAGCACCGGTTATGGCGTCACCGCGGAGGAGCTCACGTCCGAGGAGCGCGCGGAGTACGGCACCCGGGAGGCCGGCGAGGACGCTGGCATCTGCACGCAGATGGCGATCACCCTGCCTCCCGTGCTGGTGCCCGATAGAACTGCTACCGAGCCGGCCCGGACCTACCTCTCCTCCGAGGGGAAGGTGTCCTGGGAGCGTGAGCACGGTCTGCAGTTGGTCGTTGAAGGCGGTGTACGCATCGGCAAGGTCGGTTCCTACAACGGGCACGTCACCCACGCCGACGCCTTGGCCGAACTCTCCCCGCTCGGGATCTTTTACCGACGAGGGCTCAGCACGTCTGTTTCTTGTTGCCGGTCCAAGTGCTCTTCAGCCCAACGCGCTAGTTCCAGTAGTGCTGGCCGGATACCCGCACCGGAAGCAGTGAGTTCGTAGCGCACCCGGATGGGGCCCTCGTCGAGCACCGTACGCGTCAGCAGGTTCAGCTCGCCCAATTCGGTCAGCCGCTCGCCAAGGATGCGGTCGCTGATGCCAGGGATGGCCCGCTTCAGATCGCTGTAGAAGACCGGTCCCTGCATCAGGGTGCTCCAGACCAAGCCGGTCCAGCGCTTGCCGAGCAGGGTCATGACCTGTGCGAGCGGCTCACTGAGGACTTCGCACGAGGTCGCGGTGGGGTCGCGGTCGGCGAACAGCTGGGTGCGCGGTCGGAGCGGCGGGGTTGACATGCTGACCTCCTGTCCTTACTTTTTGCATGTAGCGTGCAGTCTGCATGTTACTGACCTACTCAAGTAAGGATACCCCCATGAGCACCCAGACCCACCAGAGCATCGAGGACCGGCTGCAGCACCTGGAGGACCGCGCTGCAGTCATCGACGTCGTCGTCCGCTTTGCCGCGGCGATGGATGCTGCCGACTGGGGTGCCTACGCCCAGCTGTTCACCGACACCGTGCACGTGGACTTCTCGGACGCCGGTCTCCCGGTGAGCGACTTCGCCCGCGATGATTTCGTCGCCTTCGCCTCGCGCAACCTTGACACCTGGGATGCACGTCAGCACCTGAGCACCAACCACCGCGTCACCCTCAGGACTTCCACGGCCGCTGGCGCCCCAGCAGTTGATGAAACGGTAGACACCGCCGTCGTCAGCTCCTACCTCTACGCCCAGCACCACCGCGCGGATCAGCCCATTTTCCTCATGCACGGCAGCTACGAGCACCACCTGGTGCGCACCGCCGTCGGCTGGCTCATCACAGGTCTGGTTCAGCACGTCACCTGGATGGACGCCGCCCCGTCCGAGCTCGGCGCTTGAGACTCCCAGACGCAGTCTCTCCCGCTGCTTGAGTCCAGTCCATGCCTACCCAAGGCGTGCGACGAACGCCGCCGCAGGTCCGGCCGTCGTGACGGGCCCACCGGCTGGGAGAGGACGGCTGGCTGGTCACGCGACGGTCGTCGCCGGAGCAGCTAGCCGTCCGGGACGGGCCTTCGCCCTCCGGCTCGCGGCTGAGGGTGCGGCGGCCGCCGTCGCGGACATCGCTGATGGCGCTTCCGCGGCCAGGGGGATCCCGAGTACCTCACCGGCACGATCGCCTTCGTCGTCTCTGATGACGCAATGTTCCTGACCGGTCAGGCGCGCTACGTAGATGGCGGCTTCGTCCGCGCGACTAGACACCGCTACCGGGCTTAGCGAGCCCTCATCTCATCCTCGACTCCATCATCACTATCCGATCAGGAGACACCTGTGCCTACCGCCTTCGACCCCATCACCATCGGAAACCTTTATCTCGCCAACCGCATCACCATGGCGCCCATGACCCGCAGCCGAGCGGCGGTCCCTGGAGCCACTGCCACCGCCCTGATGGCCCAGTACTACGCCCAGCGCGCCAGCGCCGGGCTGATCATCACCGAGGGTGTCCAGCCCAGCGTGGTCGGCCAGGGGTACATCAACACCCCCGGTCTGCACAGCACCGAACAGGTTCAGTCGTGGCGAGAGGTCACCGGCGCCGTTCACGCCGCCGGTGGCAAGATCGTTGCGCAGCTCATGCACACCGGTCGCATCGGCCACCCCGACTCCTATGCCGGCGACCCGATGACTCCGGTGGCCCCTTCGCCGGTCAAGGCCGCTGGTCAGACCTACACGCCCACCGGGCTTCAGGACTTCGTGGTCCCCCGAGAACTGACCGGCGACGAGATCAAGGCAACGGTCCGCGACTTCGCCCAGGCCGCGCGCAACGCAATCGAAGCCGGTTTCGATGGCGTGGAGCTGCACGGAGCGAACGGGTACCTGCTCCATCAGTTTCTGTCCACCAACGTCAACCGGCGACAGGACGACTGGGGCGGTTCTGTTCAGGGGCGTATCCGCTTCACGCTCGAGGTGGCGCGCACCGTTGCCGCGACGATCGGTGCTGGACGTACGGGCCTGCGCATCTCACCCGGTAACACACTCAACGATATCGTCGAGGACGCTCAGGGTACCTACCCTGCACTGCTGGAGGCTCTAAACCCCATCGGGCTGGCCTACCTGCACGTCATGGAAACCGTCGAGGCCGACCTGACCCGTCAGCTGCGCACCCAGTGGCAAGGGGCCTTCATCCTCAACCCTGTCACCCCAGGTAGTGCCACCGGGGCCGCCCAGCTGCAGCTCATCGAGAACGGCTCCACCGACCTCCTGTCCTTCGGCGCCGCCTTCCTCGCAAACCCCGACCTACCTGCCCGCCTCGCCGCCGGGGGGCCCTACAACACGCCTGACTTCTCGACTGCCTACGGGGGGGGCGCGGTCGGCTACACCGACTACCCGACTCTTCCTTGACCGTCCTTCCACGAAACGCCCCCGGGACGGAGCGCAATCACCGCGCCGGGGGAATCGGCTTTGCCGCGTCAACGAGGAGAAGGTAGTCGTTCGCTGTGGGGCGCGCATGGCGCCCCGCGCGGGCACGCGGAGCCGTGACCGGTACGCTGAAGAGACCGATCGTCATCAGCGTGACGTCCCACGGCTCCACGTTCCGACGACAACGACGCGCCTGGGCGGCGCTGCAGGTCCGCAGGTTGCAGCCACGCGAGGAGGCGTCGTTGCGCCGCCCTCGCCACCCGCGCCACCCAGAGGAGTAGACGCCTCGTCCGGGACTCCTGTCAGGTCAAGCCGTCAGCTGCCGCAGCATCTCGGCCGAGTCGTGGAGGTTGGTCATCTGGACGAAGCGCCCGTTGCTGACCTTGTAGATGGCGTACTCCACGATCTTGAACGAAGCTCCTGAGGGTTCGACGCCGAGCCACGTCTTGGTCGGCGTGCCGGTGTTGGTCACGCGGACGGCGATACCGTCGCGGTCAAGCAACAGTTCCTCGACTTCCCAGTGGATGTCGGGCACGGCATCGATGATCCCGCCAAGAACGGTGACGATGTCGCCGCGGGTTACCTGCTCACCCCCGGCCATTACCTGGTCGTGGATGAATTCGTCCATGCCGCTCAGGTCGTGTGCGTTGAGGGCGGCGATGTAGCGCAAGTACCAACTGCGCAGCTCGTTGTCGGCCATCAGATGGATCCTTTCAGGGGTTGGTCATCAGAGCACCGAGTACCGGGGTGCACTGATCACCCATATCTGCACCGGTCGGTGCCGAAGTCACGTTAGCACCCCGCTTGGCTCCTGCGGCACTGTTGGGCACTGATCGGTGCCGAAGGTACGATCGGGTCATGGAGACCACGCGGCCGGGCCGACCACGAGCCTTCGACGCCGAGGTGGCTCTCGACAAGGCGATGACTGTCTTCTGGCGACAGGGGTACGACAGTGCCAGCCTCGTCGACCTGACCGAAGCCATGGGCATCTCCCGCAAGAGCATGTACGCAGCCTTCGGCAGCAAGGAACAGCTCTTCCACAGGGCTCTTCAGCGATACGGCGAAGGTCCGGGGGCGTACATCGAGCGAGCTCTGCTGGAGAACACTGCGCTGGAGGTGGCAACAACCTTCCTTACCGGTGCGGTGCAGGCGACCACCTCACCGGAACACCCACCCGGATGCCTGGGCGTGCAGGGAGCACTGGTCGCCGGCGAGGACGGTCGAGCGGTGCGTGACACCCTCACGGACTGGCGCATGACCGGCCAGTTGCGCCTGGCCCAGCGATTCCAGCAAGCCACTGAGGCGGGTGACCTGCCTGCCGACGCCGATGCGGGGCTGATCGCCCGCTACCTCATGACGGTTGCGAACGGGGTGGCTGTGCAGGCAGCCGGAGGCGCCGGGCGGGAAGAGCTGCAAAGCGTCGCTGACATCGCAATGCGGAACTGGCCACCGGCCTGACCTACCGTAGCCACCCGCAATAGCGATCAAGAAGATGTCGCTTGACTGCTCCACGAGCACACCTGCGCGTCGTCATGCTGCACGTTTGCGCTGGACCGCTCGCGACGGACGTCATCGACGTTGCGAGCGTTCTCGTCATCAACGCTCAGTAATCGGAATCGCCTGCACGATCCTCGACATGGACGGAAGATCTTCGCCGAGCGCAATGAGGCGCGACCAGCGGCATGAGCGGTGACTGAGCGTTTGCTGGTGACTGCGTCAAGCTGCGGAACTTCAGGGAAGTGAGGGGCTGGAGTACGCAGGATCTGGTCGGCGACGATGGAGGGCGACCAAGCCCTTCCGCTGTACCCACCTGGATTCTGTGTGCTCTCCTATCGTGCCACCCTTGATGTCTCCCGTGCCCTCGCCCAGCGCATTGCTCACCTGCTGTCGATCCACCGTGTCGTGGTCGGTACCCGCCGTGGGCGACGAGCGCTCGGCTGCTTCGCTCAGGCGGTGATGCTGCTGCGGTTCATGCGTCAACGCGCCGCGATCGCTGACCTAGCCGCCGACAACAACATCAGCCTCTCCACCGCATATCGATGCCTGCATGAGGCGCTCGACGTGGTCGCCAACCAAGTACCCGAACTGGTTGACGTGGTGCAGCGCGCTTTCAAGGCCGGCTACGAGCACCTCCTGCTGGACGGCACCCTGATTCCCACCGATCGCGTCCACGACAGCGGTCTTGGGTCCGATCGCTGGTACTCCGGCAAGCACAAACGCCACGGCGGCAACGTCCAAGTCATCTGCGACCCCGATGGGCGACCCATGTGGGTCTCACCCGTGGAACCCGGCGCCACCCATGACCTCACCGCAGCACGCCGCCATGTCCTACCAGCGCTCTACCCGACCGCGGCGCGGGGCCTCCCCGTGCTGGCTGACAAGGGCTACATCGGCGCTGGTGCTGGTGTCCGGGTGCCAGTTCGGCGACCTCGGGAAGGGCAGGGTCTCGACCGAAGCACCCGAGGGTGGAACTCCTACGTCAACGCTGAGCGCGCTTTCGTCGAGCACGGCATCGCGTACCTAAAGGTTCGCTGGCGGGCCTTGGCCCGCGTAACCCTCTGCCCCTGGCGCATCTCCGCCATCGTCGCTACGGCACTGGTGCTCAGCAACTGGGAAAACCGTTACTGACAAAGGCTCAGTCAGAAGTTGCGTTACTGAACTACGTCACGGGTTCAGGCCCCCGGTGTCACCTCCGGGGGCCTCAACCGCAGGGCCACGGCCTGCCGGACGACCAGGTCGCGGTTCTCATCGGTGTCCTCCAAGCCGTCCTCAATGCCATGAGACACGTACATGTCCGCCGAGTACCCGACTCCGTAATCCAATAGGTTCTCTCGACTAAAGACGTCCCGAGTGATCACGTCACTGAGACCCGACAAGCGCGCCGAGGCGTTGGCGACCCCTACTACGTGTTGCGTATTGACCCACGCCAGTAGGACCCCGTGCAGATCCCACTCTCCACTTACCACCTGTGTGCGTAGCCACTCACTGGCGCGTTCCGGGTCGAGGTGCCACCAAGTCCACCAGCGAGACCGATGTTTTTCGTCGAACTCATCGAGAGGCATCTCTTGGAGGGTGCTGAAATAAATGCTGAGCGCCTGGACCGTCATCCCTCGAACATGGCTAGCCCAAAAAGGGCGGCGCCTATCCCAGTCGAGAAACTCCTTCTCCTGGGGACGTACCCTTTTTCTAAGGGCCGTCTGAACCACGGCGCCCATGTAGTCCAAGCCGTGCGTAGTATCAAGACTTTCCGCGACGAAGCGGTGAACCTGCTCCTCAGGAAGCTGCTGCAGAAGCCGGTAGGTCAGCCCCTCGACCTGATGAACTTTTCCCAGCGTCAAGGTGTTGCTGCCGTCGTCGAGGCGAGCGTACTCAGATCGTAGGATGATTAGCAAGGGAACAATTGCTGGGTGATCCGGGCTTAGCTGCCGCTCTAGCTTCCAGATGAACCGCTCCGTCTCCTCATGTAGTTCAGAGACAAGCCGGGCAACGGCTGCGCTGGAACGTTCCGCAACCATGTCGGCCAGTGCGTCGACCACCACCTTGTCGGCTAGCCCTTCGCCAGGAGTTCCGTAGCTGAAGTAGTGGTCGAAGTAGTACGGGTGACCCACGCCACGCCGGACGCCGGCGTCGTCGGCATCCTGAGTTTGAAGTTGCTGGCGGCTCATCTCGGCTCTTACCACCGGGAACATCTCGGTGAGCAAGTCCAAAACGTCATCCCCGTTGCGCTCGTCGCCTACCGCCTCCTTGACCCTTTGACGCCACTGTTCCGCGACGCCCGACAGATCCGGCTGCGGTTGGCTAAAAGCGCGGAGCATCTGCTTCTCAGATTGGCCGAGGAAATCTTCGCGATGCTGCTGCACCATGCGATACACACCCGGCTCCTCCGCGCGAAGCCACGTCACCGCGAGGTAGTCGACGAAGTCAACCTCGCCTTCAGTCAGTCCGTAGAACGCATCGACCTGTCCCATGACGCGGTTGATGGTGCGAGGGCTGTCCAGTCGACGCAGCAGGTGGTCATGCATGAGGCGCTGGTACCGCTGTTGCTGCTCATCTGACCACGTGAGGCCGTGCTGGTTGATGATGCTGTTCATGGCTCGGTCGACGAGCATGTCGCGCTGGTACGGCCGCAGCGCGGGCAGGTCCAGGCGTACCTGCACCAGCTTCTCCAGGTAGTCCTGCGCGCGCTCGTCCGACTCTCCCACCAGGGAGGTGTGCTTGAGCAGGTCGATGAGGGTCTGCTCGTCGTAGCTGAGCAGGTAGTAGACGTTGGGCAGCCGGCCGATCATCCGCACCAGCTTCAGGACCAGCAGGAGCTCCGGGGCCTCGAGCCGGTCGAGGTCGTCGAGGATGACGAGGATCGGCTGACCGTGCGCCTTCAGCGCTTGCCGGGCGCGTTCATGCGTCGCCGAGACGCTGGTGTCGCCTGCGATCTTGTCGCCGAGCATCTTCATCGGCGCCTCACCGCTTAGCCCCGCGTACTGGGCGACAGCGCCCAAGGGCGCGAGGGCAGCGGCGGCCTTGCCGATCTTGATCCGGGTCTCCGGCCACTTGCCGTCCTTGGGAAGCGCCTCGCGCAACTCGGTGAAGAAGCCCAGCTGCAGGCTCTCGGCGTCGCTGTAGGCCCAGGGTGTGAACCAAGCCACGATCCAGTCGCGGCTCCCTTGAGCCGCCAGGTGTCGCTCCAGCATCCGCAGGACGCTGGACTTGCCGGAGCCCCACGGCCCGACCAGTCCGAGGACACTGGACTCGCTCTGCGCACGCAAGCGGTCGAGCAGCCGGCCGATGTGCTCCGCCATGCTCTGGCGATCCAGCAGGTCGGGGTGGCTGTCGCTGGCATCGACGGGGTCGTCGGCCAGCAGCCGCGGTTCTCCAGGTTCATCGGGTGCGCCGGTGGTGGCCATGACGGCAGCCTGGCAGAGGCATCGGAGGCCCGCAGGAAGTCGATCGCCAGAGGCGCCGACCCGTCTACGTCGGTAGTGCTGCGCTGACCCGGGAGAGAAGTGCCCGGGTCGGCGCGTGCGCCGGGTCAGTTGATCTGGGCTGGCTGCCTCGGGTTGACCGGCTCAGGCCACGGTGGCGGCGAACGCAGCCGGGTCGATGACGGGGATGCCGAGCTGGGCGGCCTTGCGCGCCTTGGCCGTGTCGCTCTCGGCCGTCACCAGGGCGGTGGTCTTGGCCGAGACGCTGCTGCTGGCGGTGCCGCCGAGGGCTTCGATGCGCTCGGCGATGGTGGTGCGGGTGTAGCCGGGCACCGCGCCGGAGACGACGTAGGTCTTGCCCGCCAGCGGCTTGTCGGCGCCGTCGTCGGGCACGGTCATCGTCAGCCCGTGCGCGGCCAGGCGGTCGATGACCTCGCTGAGGCGGACCAGGCCGTCGGCGATGTGCTGGGCCTTGATCGTGCCGAGCTTGTTGATCGCGGCCAGCTCCTCCACGCTCGCCGCGCGCAGGGCGTCCATGGAGCCGAAGCGGGAGGCCAGCCAGCGCCCCACGGAGCGGCCGGTCATGCGGATGCCCAGGCCGGTGATGACGCGGTTCAGCGGCTGCTCCTTGCTGGCCTCCAGGCCCTCGACGACCTTGGCGGCGTTCAGCTCCCCGAGGGTGCGGGTGGCGCCGGTCTTGGTCACGCCCAGCGGCAGGGCGGCCCACTGCTCCAGGGTGAGGTCGTAGAGGTCGGCGACGCTGGTGGCCAGGCCGCTCTCGGCGAGCGCCACGCAGACGGCGTCGCCGATGCCGTCGATGTCCAGGGCGTCGGGGAGGCCCAGTAGTCCAGGGCTCCGGCGATGGAGCAGGAGGGGGTGTGGCAGCGCCACAGCAAGGAGGTGGTGTCCAGCTCCTCCCCGCACTGCGGGCAGTGCGTGGGCGCGACCCACGCCTCGGCGTCGGCGGGACGGGCGGCGAGGTTGGCACTGGTGACCCGGGGGATCACGTCCCCGGCGCGGTAGACCCAGACCTCGTCGCCGACGCGCAGGTCGCGCTCGGTGATCCAGGGGGCGTTGTGCATGGTGACGTGAGTGATGGTGGTGCCGCCGACGCTGACGGGGTCGAGGACGGCGCGGAAGCCCAGGCGGCCGGTGCGCCCGACGCTGATCTCGATCTCGCGCAGCGTCGTGACGGCGGTGTCGGGGGCGTACTTGTAGGCCAGTGCCCAGCGGGGGGAGCCGGTGCGCTGGCCCAGGCGGCGGCGGGTGGCCAGCGAGTCGGCCTTGAGGACGGCGCCGTCGATGGGGAAGCCGAGGGTGGGGCGCAGCGCCTCGATGGTCTCGATGGCGCCCAGCACCTGCTCGGCACCCTCACGCGGGGCGCGCAGCTCCTCGGGCAGCAGCTGGCGGCCGGTGGCGAAGCCGAGGGCCTCGGCGGCGTCCAGGCGCTCGCTGTACGTCGCGTTTTCCTGCTCCGGGATGCCGTCACCGGAGATGTCGTAGGCGGCGAAGGACAGCGGCACCTCGTAGGTGCGGTTGAGGTTGCGCAGGGTGCCGCTGGTGGCGTTGCGGGGGTTGGCGAAGGCCGGGCGCCCGGCGGCGACCCGCATCTCGTTGGCGACCTCGAAGTCGGCGTCGGACATGAACAGCTCCCCGCGGACCTCCCCGGACCAGCCGACGCCCGAGGGAGTGGTCAGGCGGGCGGGCAGGCCCGCCACGCCCTGCCCGCGCAGCAGCTGCTCGGTGACCGGGTCACCGCTGGTGCCGTCGCCGCGCTGGGCGGCCTGCACGAGCACGCCGTCCTGGTAGACGGCGCTGATCGCGCAGCCGTCCAGCTTCACTTCGACCACGAGCGGGCCGGGCTCCTGCCCGTCCTGCCCGTCTGCGCTGAGGCCGGCCAGGAAGGCGCGGACCTCCTCAGGCGTGGTGGCCTTGGCCAGGCTGAGCATGGGGCTGCTGTGGCGGACCTCCCCGCCGACCGGGGCGCCGGAGGCCACCTGCGTGCTCACGCCCTCGTCGTCCCAGCCCGGGTGCGCGGCCTTGGTGGCGATCACCCGGTCCTTGAGGGCGTCGAAGGCGGAGTCGGGCATCAGGGGCTGCTCGAGGCGGTAGGCGATCTCGGCTTCCTGCACCTGCGCGACGGCGGCGGTGAACGACGCCTGGTCGGCGAAGACCTGCACGTGCTGGGCAACCGTGCCGGCGTCGGTGCTGGTGCTGGTGGTCGGCGTCATCGGTGGCACTCCTTGGTTCGGGGGAACGTCCTGTCCGTCGCTGCCGGCGGGAGCCGGCGAGGCGAGGAGTCAGGATGGGGACGGGCTGGTGCGGGCCAGGCCGGGCGGGGCTGAGCACCTAGCGTCGTGTGCGGTCATCGCCTCATCGCTTCGTGGTGGTCGTGCTGGTCGTGGTGGGTCTGCGTCCCCCGCGGGTGCGCTGCACGCCAGCGTGCCAGCCAGGGCCGACACCCATCCGTTGCTGGTCGATGGGGAGCCGGCGAGCGCCGATCGGGTGTGTGCGCAGGGTGGGGTGGTGCTCGCCTCGGGTGAGGGAGCCGGCGAGGCGACGACCGGGGTCGTGGTCGGTCTTGCTGGGGAGGCTGGGCTGCTGCGGTCGGGAACGGGCCAGGGAGCCGGTGGGGACGCTCCTGCGGTAGCCGTCGGCGCGCGTGACGCTGGTGCAGCCGGTGGGCACCTCGTGCCGGGTGGGCACGACCAGCTCGCCGGCGCCGGTGCAGACGAGGCGCTCCGACGGGGCGCTCGCGTGCCAGAGCAGAGCGTCCTGGTGCGCGTCGCGCAGGTAGCGGGCCACCTCGGCGCCGGTGCGGGCCTGCTCGCCGGCCTGCGCCCGAACTGCGGTGCCGCGCTCCTGCGACGTGGATCCAACGTGCAGCAGTGCAGCGCAGGTTGCGGCACAGCGCAGGTCGCTGCGCTGGCGCCGGTCGCTGCCGGGCCCGCGGTACCGAGGGGTGTTCTCGCGGTTGCGGGAACCGGGCGATCGCGGTGGCGGTGTCCGGCGGGTCCGGCGGGTCCGGTTGAGCTGGGTCGAGCTCGGTCGAGTTCACCGGCGCGCTAGCGTCTGCTGCCCGTACGATCACCACGAGGGCGCCAGGAGCGATGACGCAGCTGATCAACGTCTTGAACGAGCGCGCCATCCACGCCTACGAGGTGCACGAGGCCTCCAGCCCGGCGGGCCTTCGCGCGCTGGGGGCGGTGCTGAGCTCGCACGGCATCTCGATGAACGGCGGGCTGGTGCTCGGGGACGTGGAGAACCTGTTCTTCGACGGCAGGCTGCACGCGGTCGACGACGCGATCGAGGGGTTGGCCTGGTCGGGGCTGGACGACGTGGCCGCGCTGGTGACCCGGGCCCGGCGCGAGTACCTGCGCGTGCAGCCCACCGGGTACGAGGACGTCTGCGATCAGGACGCGCTGGTGAGCGAGCAGATCAACGCCTCGTTCTTGCAGATCGCCGGTGAGCAGCAGCTGGAGGCGGCGATCTCGGCGCGGCTGGCGGACATCGCACCGCAGCTGCGCTCGCCGTGAGGGCAATCCCGTCCTTCAGGTGGCGGTGCCTGCACGGGGGTGGGCACTGCCCGCAGGCGGCGGCGGCTCGGTCGGTGGGGCAGCGGCACCGCGCACGGTTTCCTCGCCCGGTTGAGTGAGGGGCCGGTGCCAGCGGATCGTGCAGTCAGAGCCTGCCGAGGCGGGCTCAGGCGCTCAACGCGACGCCTGGTAGCCGGCGTTCGCCAAGCGCGCGCTGCGCCCGCGCGCCCGTGCGCGGGTGCGTGTGGGCACAGCGTTGACGCCTGCTCGCGCTCAGGAGCGACCTCGGCGCAGCCCCGCGATGATCAGGCCGATCCCGCACGCCAGCAGCAGGGCGCCGAGCAGCCACAGCGGCACCCCTCGCGGCGAGCGCTCGCTGAGGTCGCCGGCCAAGAGCAGGACGGCCACCCCGATGAGGCTGAAGAGCCCTCCGGGGACGAAGAAGCCGGCCCGCGAGGACTGCGAGGACTGCGAGGACTGCTGGGGCTGCCGGCTCACGAGGTGACCTCCGCACGATCGGTTGGGTGAGCCGGCCCCGGCCGGCTCGTGGTGCATCGAGGATGCCGGTAACCGCGCAGCCCGCCACCCGGCCGCAGCCCCGCGGTGAGCGCCGGGGTGAGCGCCGCGGTGAGCGCCGGGGTGAGTGCCGGGGTGAGCGTGGGGGTGAGTTCATGGTCCCTGCCTGGTGCGTCCGCTCCAAGCGCGTACCCGGCAGCGGATCGAGGTGGCCGTGCTCGCACCGGTGCGACGGGTGCTCCGCAGGGCACGGTGCTCAGGGCCTCGCTGCAGCGCTGCAGCGGCGTCGCGGGTCGGCGCGTGGCAGCCAGCAGGTGGCTGTGCCGCTGTGCCGCTGTGCCGCTGTGCCGCTGTGCCGCTGTGCCGCTGTGCCACGGTGAGCCGGTGAGTTCAGCTGCCGGTGGGGCCGTGCGTGGGGCCGTGTGTGAACTCGTGCGTGAAGCCGTGGAGGCCGGCGCTGTCCTGGCGCGGTGGCGGGCGTGAGCGGGCCACCGCCGTGGCCGCTGCCACCTGGCCTGCGCCGGGCCCTGGTGATCGTCTACGGCGTCCTGGCCGTGGGCGGCGCCGTGGTCCTCCTCGTGCGCGGTGTGCAACACGGTGATGCCCTCCTCCTCGTGCTGGCCGTCGTCAACGTGCTGTTCTGGGGTGGGCTGCTGGCCCTGGTCTTGCACGTCGATGCTCGCCGTCGCCGCCGCTGGGCCCGGTACGAGGATGGGCAGCGCTGAGACCGGCGTCCCGCGCGGGCATGTAGGGGGACTCGGGCGCGTGGGGGGACGTGGCACCGTGGGGACGCGTGTGAGTGGCCGGTTCACGTAGAGCGGGGGTGGTCGCTGGTGTGGGTCGATGGTGCGGGCGTTGCCCACACGGTGGCAGCTGTCGACTGGCGCAGCGTGGTGCACCTGGAGCACGAGGTGCTGCACCGGGCGCGCCGGCAGGAGTGGTTCGCGGCGTGGGTGGAGCAGCGCCAGGAGGTGCTCTTGGAGCAGGTCGCCGCCGGCGCCTTCGGCCGCGGCGGTGCCCGGGGTGGGTTGCCGGCGAGCCCGGTGCTGCTGAGCGCTGAGGACGTGCGCGGTCCTGCTCCTGCCGATCGCTGGTTGGATCGGGTGGATCGGTGGTGGCGCCTGGACGTGCTGCTGGCGCTGGAGGACGCGCTGGACGACCCCGTGTGGGACGAACCCGTGTGAGGTGACCTCGTGGGAGACGTCTGCCGTGCAGGACGCGCAGGAGCACGACGCGCAAGACACCGTGGGCGGCAGCGCAGACGACGCCGGGGCAGGTGGCTGAGCGCGCCGTGGACGTGCCCGGTCGGCCTGGTCGGCCGACCGCCTCGGTCGCCTCCGCTGCCCTGAGCGTGACCCGAGCCGGTGGTGGCGCTGGTGTTCCCAGGCCGAGCCCGTCGCCGTCCCCGGTCCTGGGTGCGCGGCTGGCCCCGCCTCGCGAGGTGCACCGCGGCTGGCACGCTGGGGCGGTGAGCACCACCGCGCGCGCACCGTCGTGGACCTTCGGGCAGCGCCTGGAGGCGGCCGGCTACGTGCTGCTGGCCGCCGGCGCCGCCGTGCTGTCGCTCGTCAACGCGCTGCAGCGGCAGTGGCTGTGGCTGGTCCTCACCCTCGCTCTGGCCGTGGTGGCCGCCCGGGCCGTGGCCAAGGTGCTGCGCCGCGCCTCGCCCGCGGCGCGCGCGGCCGCGCAGCAGCGCGCGTACGACGCCGACAGCGCCGTGCGCGCGATGAGCGCCGAGCGCGTCCTGGCCCTGGCGCGCCAGCACCGGCTGGACGTGTGCACCTCCGCCGGGCGTGTCGCGCTGATCAGGGTGCTGCGGGAGGCGGAGCCGCGGCTGAGCCTGGTGCAGGCCACAACCCTGGTGGACGACGCGCTGCGGTGAGGGCAGCCGACGGAGGCGGGTACGTCGATCGCTAGGGCGCGAGCTCGACCTGCGCTGCTCGAGCTGCGCTGCTCGACCGGTCCTGCTCGAGCTGCTGTGCTTGATCGGCGCTGCTCGATCCGGACCTCGCAGCCGATCCATATCGCCACCGCGCCCGCACACCCGTTGCCTGGGTTCGCCCTTCGGCGCCCGCCGAGGGCTTCCAGCCGTGCGTGGGCGCTGCTGTGCGCCCCGCGGGGCGGACTCCCCGGCGTGCTCGTCGACGCATCCACGAGAAGTGTTCACCGGGGGTGTGCGCCGGTGATGGACCGGCGCGAGGTGGCCGGACCGCCGTGGGGGCAGGACCTGGTGCTCACCGCGCAGGTCCAGTGGGTGGGGCACGGCTGGTCGCTGGCTCGCGCTGCGTACCTGGCCACGCTGCAGGCGGTCTTCGACCGCGGTGGCCGGCGCCTGGTGCTGGTGCTCGACGAGCCTGGTGAGCCTGGTGAACCCGGTGAGCCTGGTGAGCCTGGTGAGCCTGGTGAGCCTGGTGAGCACGCAGTGGTGCTCGCCGGTGCGCCTACAGCGCGCGTGGTGTGCGTGGTGCGCGCGGAGCTGTGCTGAGCGCGGGGGTCGAAGGAGACGCGGGGGAGTCGCTGGCGGCTGTCGTGCTCGTGCGCGCCGGGCGCGCGTGCGGCACCCTGCCAGCACGAGGCTGCGGCACCTGCCAGGGGGCGGTGCCGCCACGGCGATGGGGGAAGGAGAGCGGTCGTGCTGGATGGGGACGGCGACTCGGGCGGGCAGTGGCAGAGCCGGCACTGGGGTTACGTCATCGTCACCGTGGTCGCTGCGGTGGCGCTGCTGGGCATGTACCTGACGGGGTGAGCGCGCTAGGCCACGTCTGACGGATCTTCACTTGAGCCAGAGCAGCAGCGAGGCCAGCAACAGCCCGGCACGGTAGTGACGAGCGTGCTTGTCGTAGCGGGTAGCGATACCGCGCCACTGCTTGAGGCGGTTGAAGGCCCGCTCGACGACGTTGCGCCGGCGGTAGGTGTGCGCCTCGAAGCAGTAAGGGCGCCCGCCCGAACTGCCACGGGCGCGGCGGTTGGCGAGCTGGTCGGCGCGTTCGGGAATCGTGGCCGCGATGCCCCTGGCGGCGAGCAAGCGCTGGTTGGCGCGCGAGCTGTAGCCCTTGTCCGCGACCACTTGCCGTGGGCGGGTGCGCGGTCGACCCCGACCGCTGCGAACCACGCGGATCTCGCTCAGCACGGCGGCGAAGACGGTGGTGTCATTGACGTTTCCAGCCGTCAGCACGATCGCCAGCGGCCTGCCCAGCCCGTCGACGGCCAGGTGGGTCTTGGTCGTCAGCCCACCGCGGGAGCGGCCGATCGCGTGGTCGATCGGCTCCGGCGATCGCCGTCCGGACCAGGTGAGCCCCCCGGGGGTGCGCTCCGGCTGGTGTTGGCGCCGTGCTGGTGCACGCGTACCAGCGTGGAGTCCACCGCGACCAACCAGTCCATTTCCCCGGCAGCGTCTGCATCGGCCTGCACCGCTTCCAGCAGCCGCTGCCACGTGCCGTCCGCAGCCCACCGGGTCAGGCGGTAGTAGGCGGTCTGCCAGGGCCCGTACCGCTCGGGCAGCTCTCGCCACGGCGAGCCGGTGCGGTACTTCCACGCGATCGCCTCGATCACCTGTCGGTGATCGCGCCAGCGACCACCACGCTGCGGCTTCGTCGAGGGCAGCATCGGCTCGATGCGCGCCCACGCCGCATCAGTGAGCACCTCGGTCTGTGGCATGTCGACCAGTGAACCGCCCCGTTCCATGATCTACCAGACATGGCCTAGGACCGGCGCCCTTGCCCCCGCGCGGGGAGCTGCGAGCACCGGGCTGTGCTGCGTGATCGGGTGACGGGCGCGTCACCGGATCGCGCGGCAGCCCCTCGCACGGGCGTGGTGCTGCCTGCACCGGCGTGGCGGTGCCTGCACCGGTGCGGTGGTGCTGCGTGGCTCATGCGCGCTGCGCGTGGTGCCGGGCTATCGTCCACGGCGTCGAGGTGCCAGAAGGCGCCAGGGAGCGTGAAGCGGCCGGGAGGGTGCGGTGTCCAAGCAGGGCGGTGCCAGTTCGCTGGGAATCCGGCACTGGATCGGCATCATGATCGTGCTGATCACCCTGGGGGTCCTCGTCGTCGAGAACGTGTGAGCCGGCGCCGGTCAGAGCCGGCGCCGGTCTGATCCGGCGCCGGTCTGATCCGGCTCCGGTGCGAGCTGACTTCGACCGGGCTGCTTGCGGTGTGAGGTGTTCGCCTGCTGGCCGGAGCAACCGGGGCGCTGCTGATCCCGGGTGCTCATCGCAGGTGCCCTCCATGGTGCTCGGGCGGATCCGGGAAGGGCGGTGCGCCGGTGGCCGCGGTGCCATGTCAGCACTGCTGTTGTCGAGAAGGAGGAGGAGAAGTTCGATGAAGCGGGTGCCCAGGAACCTGCTGCTCGCGCTGGTGCTGTTCGTCGTGGTGTTCGGGTACTTCTTCCTGACCGGTCAGCTGCCGTAGTTCCAGGTGCCCTGGTGCAGCGCGCAACTGGCTGCTCGCTCTCGGGTCGGTGCAGTGCTGAGCAGCACTGGGCAGCACTGGCAGCGCTGGGCAGCAGTGGCGGCGCGGGCAGCGCGGGATTGCTCAGTCGAGCCGGGGCGGGGCGGGGCGATGGTGCCGGGGTCGAAGACGTCCACGGCCAGCACCTGGCCCTGGGGGGTGAGCCAGTGCAGCTCGTCCTCGGGAGGCCACTGGGCGGCGTCGTCGATGGGCAGGGGCTGGCTGGGTTCGAGGCTGACCTGGATGCCGGCCACGGGGATGGCGCCGGTGAGGTCCTCGGCGTAGGCGCGCTCACCGGCGTGCAGGTAGTCGAAGCGGGAGAAGACGGAGATCAGGCGCGCGCCGGCGTCTTGAGCTGCGGCGAGGGAGTCAGCGACGTGCTCCTGCTCGTCGTCGACGTCTTCGTCGTCGACGTGGTCGAGGTCGAGGAGGGTGCCGGTGCGCTCGCCCGCTGCGTCCTCGTAGCGCTGGAAGGCGCGTCGCAACTGCACAGTGGCGGCCTGCAGGGCCTGCTGCTCGACGTCGGGCCAGGTGGCCAGGGTCGCAGCGTGCTGGCGCAAGCTGGCGGTGAGCGCTTCGGCTTCCTCGTGCAGGTCCAGCTCGTACTCACCGCTCACGGCACGCTCCAGGTCATCCTCGAGAGGTGTGGCTCCACCACGTCGCCACGTCGCTGCGTCGCATCAACGCCATGCTAGGAGCGCTGGTGCTGTCCTGGCAGGGCGGGAAGAGCGTGGCGGCGGTGCCGGTTGTTGAGGAGTCCTCCCGGGAGCGCGCTGTCAGCTCGTGCCATCAGGTCGTGCTGTTCGGGTACCGGATGGTTCTGCTGCCGCATGCGCCGGTGCCGGGGCTGAGCTGCTGCCGGGCAGTGAGCTCGCCTGACCGCGGGCGGGGCCGCTCCCGCGCTGCTGGCAGGATCCGGGGGACGCGCGGCGCGTGCAGGACCTTCGTGCGCGCCGGCCGGCGGCTCGGGCGATCCAGCAGCCGGTGCTGCATCGGCGAGCACACCGTGTTGCCGGTGCACCGGGCCGCTGGTGCACCGGAGCTGCTGAGGCACAGGACGTGTGGCTCGGCCCGGATGGAGCGGGTTCCAGGTGCCCGCTCGGGGTGCTCACCCCGGCGCTGAGCAGCAGGAGCGTGCTGGATCGATCACCTCGAGCACGAGGACCCCGCCGTCCTCACCGGCTGTGTGCACCACCGGCACCGGCCCCGTCAACCCTTGTCTGGGTCGTCGGCGCTGCTCCTAGGATGCGCCGGTGAGCTTCACGTGGTGGCGCACCGACCCCGCCGGCCGCCGCCTGCTGCTGGTGGGCTCGTGCGCGCTGGTGCTGGCCGTCCTGGCGGGCCTGGGCACCTGGGCGCTGCTGCTGCTGGCCGCGCGGTGGTGGCTGGTGCACCGCGCCGGCCGGGGTGGGCGGGTGGCCTGGGCGCTGCTCGTGGTGTTCTCCGTGCTCGGTGTCCTTTCCAGCGCCGGCGTCGTCCTCTTCCTGCTGCCGGCCTCAACGCCACCGCCGCCGGTCATCGTGCTCCCGATGGTGCTCAACGCCGCGATCGTCGTGCTCCTGGCGACACCAGCGGTGCGCGTACGGGTGAACGGTGCGCGCACGGGTGGACAAGGCACACGTGCTGCAGGTTCCGGCCTGACCGAGGACGCTGCGGCGCGCGGCGGTGCGGGCGGGACCGAGGGCGATCGGCGCCGGTAGGCGGCAGCGATCGACGCCGGTAGGCGGCAGCGATCGGCGCCGGTAGGCGGCAGCGATCGGCACCGGTCGGTGCTGGTGCGTGCCGGGCCGGGCCGGGCCGGGGGAGCCGGTACCCAGGTGCACAGGCGCGCCCGTGCACCGAAGCGGTCGCGGTATGGAGGGCTCCAGGCAGTTGCGGGCCCCCTTCCTCGCTGCGCCCCTGGCGCCGGCGCGCGGTGGTCGGTCCGGGTTGGGGCCTGACCACCGCGCGCCCGCGCAGGAGAGCTCACTCGCTGCTCATCCGGTGCCGCTCACCCGCTGCTCATCCGGTGCCGCTCACCCGCTGCTCATCCGGTGCCGCTCAGCAGGCGGTCAGCAGCGCCTCGGGGGTCACCGAGGTCGGCCCGCCCAGCACGATCTGGGTGCTGGCGCCGCTGGCCAGGGTGTAGGCCACGGTGCTGGCCGGGCTGCACGCCGGCGGCAGCAGCAGCACGGGAGCGGCGTTGAGCGCGGCGGCGGGCACCGCGGCCAGGGCGTCGGGGAAGTTCTCCCCCGTGGCGATGAACTGCACGTCCGTTTCGGGGAAGAAGGAAGAGGCCACCACGGTGGCGGTCTCGTAGCGGTCCGCCCCCTCCAAGCGCTCGAGGTCCTCGGCGTCGGCGGGGTTGTCCAGGTGCGCGACGATGCCGTCGGCGACGCTCTCGGAGACCGCGGCGGTGCTGCCCACGATCACAGCAGTCTCCAGCGCGGCGTCCTGCAGCCAGGTGTCCACCACGGCGGGCAGTCGGCCCGGCTCGGTGATCATCAGCGGGACGCCGCCGGCGGCGGCCGCGGCCCCGCCGGAGAGGGCGTCGGGGAAGGTGTCCCCGCGGGCGATGACCGCGGAGTCCGCCTGGGGGAAGAAGCGATCGGCCACGGCCACGGCGGTGGCGTAGCGGTCGGTGCCGGCGATGCGCTGCACGCTGGCGCCGGGGGCAGCGGTGGCCACCGCATCCAGCACGGCTTGCGTGATGCGCTCGGGGCCGCCGACGACGTAGACGGTGGCGGGCTTCAGGCGGGTCAGCTGCGCGGCGCTGGCCGCGGGCAGCTCGCTGGTGCGGGTCAGCAGCAGGGGAGCGTCCAGGGAAGCGGCCGCGGGGCCGGCGGTCAGGGCGTCGGCGGGGGCTTCGCCGCTGGTGAGGAAGACCGCCGAGGCGGCCTGCTCGGCGGGGTCGGCGGAGGGCGCGAAGGAGCCCTGGGCGATGATCGCGGCGGTCTCGTAGCGGTCCGCGCCGGCGGCGCGCACCAGCCCGGCGGTGTAGGGGAAGGGCACGCCGGCCTTGGGCACCACCACTTCGGTGCCGCCCGGGGCCACGCCCTGCCCGCTCACGCCCTGCCCGCTCACGCCCTGGCCGGTGGCGTTCTGCGCGGTGCCCTGAGGGCTGGTGCTGCGGGTGGTGTCGTGGGGCGCGGCGCTGGCGCTGGCGCACAGGCCGGCGCCCACCCCCAGCGCGGTGGCGGCGGCCGCCGTGGTCAGGGTCAGCGTGCGCAGGCGGTGGGGCAGGTTCACGGGGGCGTCCTTGCTCTGAGGTGGTGCGTGCTCTGGCGTGCTGCGAGGTGGTGCGTGGGATCGGGGCGTGCGCGGGTGCGCGCGGGGTTTCGTGCTCCTCGCGCTGCTCGTGCGAGGGGTCAGCGGGTTCGACGGCGACGTGCCGCGTTGCCGCTTCGGCAGGTGATCGCCGCACGCGCGGGCGGTGTTACACGTGTGACGAGCGCGGTGCTCGCGCCGGGCAGTGACACCGAAACCCCGCGAGCTCAGCGCGGGTGTGACACGATCACCCGTGCTCAGCGGCGGGCTGGGACACCGCTGGTGGAGGGGGACCGCTCGTGCGTGCTGGGCGTGCTGGGCGTGCTGGGCGTGCTGGGCGTGCTGGGCGTGCTGGGCGTGCTGGGCGTGCTGGGCGTGCCGGGCGTGCTGGGCGTGCCGGGCGTGCCGGGCGTGCTGGGTTCGCCGGGCGCTGCGCGGCGGTTCCTGCACGCGGCGCGAGGACGGCGCTGGTTTCGGTGGCATCGTTCTGGGCGGCGCTGTTCTCGGCCGGTGCGCTCGTCGCCGGCGCTGCTGGTGCCGCCTCTGTCGGTGCCGCCCCTGCTGCGCTGGCCGCGCCCCACCCGGGCCCGGTGGGGGTTCGCCAGGTGGGCGGGGCCATCGAGCAGGCCTGGCTGCGCACGGGGGGCGCGCGCGGGGTGCTGGGCGCACCGCTGACCGACGAGCTGCCCACCCCCGATGCGGTGGGGCGCTTCAACCACTTCGAGCACGGCTCCATCTACTGGAGTTCGGCCACGGGCGCGCACGAGGTGCACGGCGCGATCCGCGAGGCGTGGGCGCGGTCGGGCTGGGAGCGCTCGGTGCTGGGGTACCCGATCAGCGATGAGCTGAGCACCGGTGACGGGCTCGGGCGCGTGAGCCGCTTCCAGGGCGGTTCGATCTACTTCAGCCCCGCCACCGGCGCGCACGAGGTGCACGGCGCGATCCGGCAGTGGTGGGAGCAGATGGGTGCCCAGCGCTCGGAACTGGGCTACCCCGTCAGCGACGAGGTGCGCGTGCAGACCGGTCAGGGCCGCTACGCGCAGGTCAGCCGGTTCCAGCGCGGTGAGCTGGTGTGGTGGCCGGACACCTCCCCGGCCGTGGTGCGCGGGGCGATCCACCAGGCCGTGCGCGCCTCCTCCTGGCCGCTGGTGCTGCCCTACGGCGATGAGATGCCCACCGAGGACGGGGTGGGGCGCTGGCAGCCCTTCGTGGGCGGCTCGGTGTTCTGGCACCCGCGCACCGGTGCGCACGTGCTGCCCGGGCCCATCAGCTCCCAGCACGCCTCCAGCTCGGGGCTGGGCTACCCCCTCGCCGAGCACGTCGCGCTGCAGCGCTTCACGGACACCTGGCTGGTGCAGCGCTTCGAGAACGGCTCTCGCTACGTGCGCGCGGACTCCGCCGGCATCCCGTACGCGGTGCGCGGGCAGATCAACCGCCGCTACCTGCAGCTGGGCGCCGAGGCCGGTGCGCTGGGGTGGCCGAAGTCGGATGAGCTGCCCAGCTCCTGGGGGCCGCAGAGCTCCGGGGGGCGGGAGAACTGGTTCGAGAACGGCACGATCTACTGGAGCGAGCAGCTGGGCGCGCACGCGGTGCTGGAGCCCTTCGAGTCCTGGAGCGGTCCTGGTGCCGCCACGCGCGGGTTGCCGGTGGACGAGCAGCACGTGGCCGCCGACAGCACCTGGCAGGTGTTCGAAACGCTGACGCTGGTGCGCAGCGCGCGCGATGGGCGTGTTCGTGCCAGCAGCGGCGCCCACGCCGACTGCGCCGCGGTGTGGGAGGCGGTGCAGGCGCCGCTGCGCCGCGGTGCGCACGGGTACTCCCCGGCTCTGGACCCCGACGGCGACGGCGTGGCCTGTCCGGTCGATCCCCGGCGGGGTTGAGCTGAGCGGGGTGCGCGCCGCGGTGCGGTACGCCGGTGCGCCGGTGCGCCGGTGCGCTGGTGCCGGCAGTTGCTGCTTCAGCTGCGCTGCACGAGCGCGTCCGTGCCACCTGCTGCAACCTGGTACGGCCATTGGAGGCGCAGTGCCGGTGCTGTCGGAAAGGTCAGCTGGAGGGGAGGTTCGATGCGGCACGTCTGGGACGGGTTCCCGCTGTGGTTGGTCGCCGTCATCGCGGTCGTGTTCCTGAGCGCGGCCGTGGTGCTCAGCAGGCGAAGGAAGTGATGCCGGCAGCGCTCGGACCGCACGGGTCCGCCGTCGCCGTGCGGGCGGTTTCGCAGCGCCTCCCCGCCGTGGTGCTCGGCCATCACCAGCACGGCGCTGGGGCGCGGGTCCTGCTGCGCCTTCGGCGCGGGGCTGGGCTGCTGCTCGAAGCCGCGCCGGCGGGTGCTGCGCAGCAGCGTGAGCAGCTCCCTCAGCTGCGAGGGCTGACCGGTCAGGTCGGCGATGCGCCCGCCGCGGGCTAGGTGGCGGCGCAGGTGCTCGTGGGTGGTGGGCACCGCGTGCGGGCCCAGCAGGGCGCTGGTGCGGTCCTGCTGGTGGTTCAGGGCGGCATCGGTGGCCGCGCCGCGCGCGAAGGCGTCCTCGGTCAGCAGCCACTGGCGCAGGGCGTCCACGGCGTGCGAGGCGCGTGGGGCGCGCCGGGCGTTCGCGGCGTGCGTGGTGTGGGAGGTGCGGCCGGTGCCGGCGGGCTCTTCGTCCACGTGGTGATCGTGCCAGGTGCGGTGCTCGTGGCGGGGCGCGCGCAGTACCAGGGCCGTGCGGGCAGTGCGGGCAGTGCGCCGGGCTGGCTGATCGTGGGCTGGTGAGGCGGGGGAAGGACCGTGCAGGCCAGGTCCGGTTTGGTGCGCGCGCCGGCATCGGTACTGCTGCGGGTGCCGCTGTGGGTGTGCTCCTGCTGCTGGGCGAGGGCGCGGTGGAGCCGGCGGTGTCCTGGCCCGCGGCGGTGCTCTCGCTGGTGGTGACGTCGCCGGACGCGGGCGGGGTCTGCTGCACGATCGGTGACAGGTCGGTGACCTCTCACCGATCGTGCAGC
>NZ_JBJLSG010000014.1:0-59785 GCF_050871925.1 Kineococcus gurbantunggutensis | reverse complement strand
GGAAGGGATCCGGAGCACGAACGCCCCGGTCGCGGACCTACCTGTGCGAGCAAGCTAGCAGCGCCCCAGCACCAGCGGCACGAGTCGTTCCCGGCAGCTCGGACACCTCGCGCGGTGGGCGCGCTGGCCGTCTGGGAAACGGCCGATCCTGCGACATCGGCTGAGGCACCGGGCGGGCCCGCGGTGCTGTCGAGCCAGGGTGCCCCACAGGTAGCGCTGCTTGACATCCCACCGGAAAAGCGGGATAATAAGCGGCATAACCCCGGAGTGGCCCACGGCCGCCGGGGTTTCGTCGTCCCCGGGGCTCGTTCCGGACAGACAGGAGCCGTTCAGGCGATGATCGATCGAGGAGGCGTCGCCACGGGTCGATGCGCTGCGGGAGCGCTGTCCCGACGGGGATGAGCACCCCGCGTCCGAGCACCCCGAGGCGTGGCGTGAGTGGCGGTGCGTGGGCTCTCAGCGACCAGCCGCAGGATGCCGCCCGTGCCCGCACACGACCCGCAGCCCACCACCCCCGGCGACGACAGCAGTGGCGATCAGCTGCCCGCTGGTCAGCCCGGTGACCTGCCCGCCGGCTACGCCGAGCTGCTCGAGGCCCTCAAGGAACGCGTGCGCACCTCCCGCGTGCGCGCCGCCCGCGCGGCCAACACCGAGTTGCTGCGCCTGTACCACTCCATCGGCCGCGACATCCTCACCCGCCAGCAGCACGCCGGCTGGGGCGCCAAGGTCATCGACCGCCTCGCCGAGGACCTGCGCGCCGCCTTCCCCGACCAGCGCGGCTTCTCCCGCTCCAACTTGCACTACATGCGCGCCTTCGCCGCCGCCTGGCCCACCCTGGACAGCACCACCCGCGGCGAGAGCACCGGCGGTGAGGGCACCGGCGCTGAGAGCACCGGCGCTGAGAGCACCCGGGTCATCGAAGGCGCCGAGAGCGGCAAGGACAGGAACGGCGGGCAGAGCCGGGAGGACGGAGCGGGGATCGGCGCCGCAGTCGTCCCACACGCCGTGGGACAACTTCCCTGGGGCCACGTGCGCGCCCTGCTGGACCGCCTTAACGAGCCCGCCACCCGCGACTGGTACGCCGCCCAGGCCCTGCAGCACGGCTGGTCGCGCGACGTCCTGGCCAACCAGATCGCCTCCGCGCTGCACACCCGCATCGGCGCCGCCCCCTCCAACTTCAGCACCCAGCTGCCCGCCCCGGACTCCGAGCTGGCCCTGGGGGCACCTCCCACGCAGTGGGGGACAGCTGACCCGCGACCCGTACGTCTTCGACCACCTGGCCCTGAGCGAGCGCGCCAGCGAGCGCGCCGTGGAGCAGGGCCTGATGGACCGCCTGCAGGCCACCTTGACCGCCTTCGGGCACGGCATGGCCTTCGTCGGGCGCCAGGTCCGCTTCACCGTGGGCGAGGAGGAGATGATCATCGACCTTCTCCTCTTCCACGTCACCCAGCTGCGCTACGTCGTGATCGAGCGGGGGCACCTCCCGCGTGCGGGGGCAAGATCGGGCGCTTCACCCCGGCCTACACCGGCCAGCTGGGCGCCTACGTCGCCCTGGTCGACGACCGCCTGCGCGATGCGTCGATCCACGCGCCCACCGTGGGGATCCTGCTGTGCAAGGACCGCGACGAGCAGGTCGTGCGCTACGCCCTGGCCGGCGCCCCCTCGCCCATGGCGGTGGCCACCTACACCTACGACACCTTCCCCGCCGAGCAGCGCGCCGGGCTGCCCGACCCCGCCCGGCTGGCCGCCGACCTGGGCACCGAGCTCACCGACACCACCGACGACCCCACCGTCGGCATCACCGCCGGCACCATGCCGCCCGCGAGCGCCGGACAGAGCGCACCTGCACCGGCCCGCGAGGACACCTGAGGGCTGCAGGTGCCCCTGATGAGCACACGGCCCGCGAGCACACGGCCCGCGCAGCCCCGCCCTGACCTCGAGCGGTGAAGCTGCCCGTGCCCCGGCTGCTCAACCCGGCCACGCTCTCCGAGCGCGCAGCCACCACCTGCTTCGACGCCGCCGTCAACGCCCACCTGCGCACCGCGCCCCCCACCGGGCCAGCCGCGGCGACTGCTGCGGCTGCTGCGCTGAGGTACCGCCAGCCCACCTCGCTGAAGAGCGGATCGTCCTGCTGCAGGCGCTGCTGCAGCTGCGCCCCCAGCACCAGGACCTGCGCAGCTTCACGCGCCGCGACGCGCCCAGCGCTCACCTCAGCCGCCAGCTCGTCCCGATCCACCACGTGCACCGGCTCCCCGGGCGACCACGCCAGGTCCAGCTCCAGGTCCAGCTCCAGGTCCACGTACTCGATGCCCGTGCCAGCCAGCAGCGGCGGGCGGCACACGTCGATGCTCACCCAGCGCGGCCGCGCCCACCACCAAGCCACCCACGGGGTCCGCGCAGCGATCAGCTGCACGCCATCGCATGGCAGCACGAAGGAGGATCCGTCCGCTGCGCTGTGCACCGAGCCCTTCGGGCAGAAGTACCAGCTCCCGTGCGCGTCGCTGGCCACCAGCTCGGCGGACTACGTGCTGCACCGGCCGGTGAGCTTGCGCTTCGTCACGGCGACCATCGAGCCACCGTAGGACGTGAGCGGACTGGGCCAACGTCCCCTCACGGCGCACGATGGGCTCGGGCCCCCTCCACCCGGAGCAGCCGACTCAGCTCCGGGAAACGGGATGACTCGCGCGGTTCACCAAGACAGACTCGCCCGGTGATCGACGCTGAGGACCCTGGCGGCTCGCACGCCAGCGCGGCGCGCACACGACAGGCCTGGGAGCAGGCCTCCCACAAGCACGTGCGCGAGCACGAGGCCCTGCTGGCCGAAGCCCGTACCGCCCGCCTGCTGCCCGTGGAGCAGGACCTGCTCGCCCCGAGCCTGGCCACGGGGCCGCACGTGCTGCACCCGCAGAGCGGTCACGGCATCGACGACCACGCCCTGATCAACGCCGGCGCCGCCTCGGTCCTGGGCCTGGACTACAGCCCAACCGCCGTGCGCTCGGCCCAGCAGCGTGCCGACGCCCTGGGCGCGCCGTGCCGCTACGTCCTGGCCCAGATCCCCCCGCTGCCCCTCGCCGACGCCGGCACCGACCTGGTCTACACCGGCAAGGGCGCGCTGATCTGGCTGGCGGACCTGCACACCTGGGCGGCGGAGGTGGCCCGGGTCCTGCGCCCGGGCGCGCACCTCTTCGTCCACGAGGCGCACCTGGCGGTGCCCCTGTGGTCCTGGGACCAGGACCACACGCGCGTGCGAGGTGATCGCAGCTACTTCGCGCGCACCCACGTCAACGACACCTTCCCCGCCGGCGGGGCGGTGGAGCACCAGCACACCCTGGCCCAGATCGTCATGGCCACCACCGGCGCAGGGCTGAACCTGGTGGAGCTGATCGAGCACCCCGAGCCGTTCTGGAGACCGGCCGATACCGAGGCGGCCGCGTGGAAGGGACAGCTACCGAACAGCTTCACCCTGCTCGCCCGCCGGACTTGAGAGCGTCCCGGCACCCCGGCCACTGACGAACGAGACGAAGCAGGTGCGCCTGCCGTCGAGGCGAGAGGAGCACCAGGGCGTGAGCGGACCCCTGCACCGCCGCGTCGTCATCGTCACCGGAGCCAGCCGGCGCACCGCCATCGGCGCCGCCCTGGCCCGCCGCGCCGTCGCCGACGGCGCCTCGGTCCTGCTGCACACCTTCGCCCCCCCACGACGCCGAGCAACCCTGGGGCGCCGACCCCGACAGCCCCGAGGCCCTGCTGCAGGAGCTGCGCCGGGCCGGCGGGCGCGTGGAGCGCCTCAGCGCCGACCTGGCCGACCCGCACGCCCCCGCCGCCGTCGTGGCCGCCGCCCGCGAGGCCTTCGGCCACGTCGATGCCCTCATCGCCAACCACGCCCGCAGCAGCGCCCAGGACCTGGAGCACCTCACCGCCGCCGAACTCGACCTCAGCTTCGAGGTCAACACCCGCGCCAGCCTGCTGCTGGTGCAGGCCTTCGCCGCCCAGCACCAGGACACCCGCCCCGGCGGGCGCGTACTGCTGTTCACCTCCGGGCAGTACCACGGCGCCATGCCCGCCGAGCTGCCCTACATCGCCTCCAAAGCGGCGCTGCACGAGCTGACCCGCTCCCTGGCCGTACACCTGATGCCCCGCGCGATCACGGTGAACTGCATCGACCCCGGCCCCAACGACACCGGCTACGCCGACGAGCAACTGCGCGCCGCGGTCACCGCGGCGAACCCCGGCGGCCGGTGGAGCACTCCGGCCGACACCGCCCGCCTGGTGGCCTGGCTGCTCTCCGACGAGGCGGACTGGGTCACGGGACAGACCATCGCCTCCGACGGCGGCTGGTCCTCTCGCTGAACAGCGCCGACCGAACAGCGCCGACCGAACAGGGCCGCCCCCGACCCTCGAGCAACACCGCTCGGGCGAGGCGAGCACCTCACGCTCACACCGGGGTCAGCACGGACCGCCAGCCGTAGCCTGCCCCCGGCAGGGCGCCGGCCCTCAACGACGGGAAGGGTGCTCACATGACGCACGGGTTCGTCCCCCAACGCGACGAGGCGGGCGAGGAGGACCACAGCATCATGCGGATCGACCTGAACCACAGGGTGCCCGACCAGGCCCTGGAGGAGGCCCCCGCGTTGCACGGCGACATGCCCCGCCGGTACGCGAAGTACCCCGGCCTGCAAGGGAGAGACATCGTCGACTTCCTCCAGCAGCGGGGCCTGGCCCTGGGAGAGCACGACCGGGCCGTGGCGGAGACGCTGGCCCGTGATCTGGACCTAGCCACGGTGCTGACCCTGCTGTCCTGGGTGCGCCGCGCTCGTGCAGGGACCAGCTCCACGTAGCACCTGCTGATGCCGCGCACGTCGCGCTCTCGCCCAGACGCCAGTGGTCATGGGTGAGTCGACCCGACCACCCCGACCACCCCGACCACCCCGAATGCCGTGGACGCCTGCGGGCGCACCGCGGATGATCGGCACGTGCGGTTCCTGCGCCCGGGCTGGCTGATCGAGCTCGACTGCGGCCTGTGCGCGGTGGATGCCACCCAACCGGTGGCCGCCGTCCTGGACCCGCGCGACGGGCGCGTGCGGCGCGTGCTGTCCTGGCCGGCCCTGCCCGCACCGGCGGTGCACGCCCGCCCGGTGGTCCTCGGCGATGGCACCTGCCTGTGGGTGCAGCAGGATCCCGGCGCACCCGTGGTGTGCATCGACCCCGACGCCATCGACCCCAACGGCACCGGCACCGACGGCATCGCCGCCGCCGGCTGGGTCGGCGGCCAGGACGTCGACCCGGCCTCCCTGCAGCGCCTGGCCGCCTGCGCACCGGGCGTGGCCTGGTGCGCCACCCCGGCCCCGCAGGCGGAGTACGTGCGCCACGGCGAGCGCCCGCGCCCCTTCTTCGGCTTCGGGCGGCTGCAGCAGGTCCACGCCGACGGCCGGGTGCTCAGCGTGGTGATGGACCGCGGCGTGCAGGAACTGCGCGCCAGTCCCGAAGGGCTGCTGGTGGGCGCCGTCGGCGACGGCTACGGGCTGCGCCGCTGGGACGAGAGCGAGGACCGGGTCCACCGCGACACCCGCTGGTACCTGCTGCCCTGGCAGCAGGAAGCACCGCCGTCCCTGGGCCAGGAGCACGCGCTGCCGCAGGGCTTCGAGCCACCTGCGGCCGACGACCCGTCCTCCTTGCTCTCCCAGGACCTGCGCGGCTACGGGCCCATCGCGCGCCAGGGGGCGCTGCAGTGGTTCGCCGAGCCCAGCGAGCAGGCGCCCACCGGCGGGCGCGCCTGGACGCGCCCGCTGGTCAGCGCACGCGAGAGCACCGGCGCACGCGAGAACACCGGGCAGGTGCTGGCCGCCTGGGACCTCGGTGACGGCTGGATCGAGACCGTGACCACCTGCGGCACCCGCCTGCTCCTCGCCGTGGCGCGCCGGGCGCGCACCTGGAGCCCACGCACCGCGCAGCACCCCGTGGACGTCATCGCCCTGGACGCCTCCGACGGCTCACGCACCGACCTGCTGCCCGCGGGGAGCTTGGACATCAGCGAGCACTGCCGAGCGCTGCTGCCGCGCCCGGTGGAGGCGGACTCCTACACCCGGCAGGTGCTGCAGCAGGTGCGAGAGCGCACCGGCCGGCTGCAGCAGGCCGGCGCCCGGGACGTGCAGCACCGCCTGGACGGCTCTTGGCCGCACACGGTGCTGGAGCTGACGATGACGGTGCCCGAACGATCCGGGGTGCGGCTGCGCCGGCGGGTGCCCCTCTTCGACGAGCTGGGCCGCACCCTGGGCCCGCAGTACCCCGACGCGCACCTGGTGGACGAGTACCAAGCGCACATGCTGCCCCCGATCAGCCAGGCACGCGACGGCTTCCTGGACGTGTGAGGACCGCCTGTGCGGGAGGACCGCCCGCGCTGACGGCACCTGAGTGGCCAAGACCCTGCCGCCCGCCCGGTCGCAGCCCCCCGGGCGCCATCACGCTCGGCCTACCTCACGATCGGCCGACCTCACGCCCGAGCCCGCACCAGCGGAATCACGGGGTACCGGGCCCACCCACCGGCATCGCCGCACACCGCGGTGAACCGGCCCCCGCACCGCGAAGTGATCCGCGATCACGTGCGCGCCCTGAGCACGTCGACCTCGCAGCCCGGCGCGAACGGGTCGAAGCCGTGCTGCAGCAGCCACGGGATCGCCGTCAAGCTGCGCCACGACCACCAGCCGCGCACCACCTCCACCTCCACCGGCGAGCCGTAGCCGGCGATGACGTCGTGCAGGTGCTCCTCGTGCCCGAGGGTGAGGGTGGCCAGGTCGGACAGCGCATCCCCTGGTGCGGCTTCGGACCAGTCGATCACCCCGCTGACCTCGTCCCCGTCGACGAACACGTGGGTGAGCTGCAGGTCCCCGTGGGTGAAGACCGGGGTCCACTCCCGCAGAGCGGCGCCGGCGACAGCCCGGTTGCGGGTGATGAGGTCGGTGGGCAGCACGTCGTTGGCGAGGAGCCACCGGCACTGACGGTCCAGGTCCGCCTCGACCTCCCTCGGCTTTCGACCTGGCCAGGGAGGGAGCGGCGCATCGTGCAGTCGCCGGGGGGCGGCACCTGCCGCGGTCCAGGCGCCGGGCGGTGCGCTCGAGGGTCGTCCCAGGCGTCCCAGCGCTGCTCCGGGCAGGGCGGCCAGCGCGAGCACGGGCGGGTTGCGCCAGAGGACTCTTGGTGTGGGAACCGGCGCCAGCTCCATCGCGGCAACCTCGACGTCCGTGCGGGCTTGATCTGCGTCGATCTTGAGGAAGATGTCACCGACGCGCAGGGTCGCCCGCTCCTGGTGGGCGACGGGGACCTGCACCTCTTCCACGTCCGTCATCGTGGCCGACGCCGCTACCTGACGGCGACGGCTTTGCGCCGGTAGCAGCATTGCCGGCTGACTGGCCGACGTCACGGTCATCGCGCGCTCAGAGCCCGATCACGGCCGTCCTCGGCCGTCCTCGGCCGTCTTGACACCGATCACCCACATATTGCCGATGACCGAGCGGCCCAAGAGTTGGCTTAAGTCAGGCCCAGGTAGGCGTCGCGGTGCTCGGTGAGGACATGCAATGGAGTACCCGGCGCGGACGCATCCTCAAGCGACATGACGGACAGCTCGCAGCGGGCGTTGTAGGCCAGCGCCCAGCACGCCGCAGCCGCTGCGCCCGCGCGCTCAGCGGCGGTGAAGGCTTGGAAGCGGGCGCTGTCGTAGTCGTCGACGAAGGCGGCGACCTGCCCCGGGGTGGGGGCAGCGCCCTCACCGGCGCCGCCCAGGGTGTGAGAACCCGCGCTCATCCCGGCGATCACCGCCTCCGGGCGGGCGGCGAGGCTGTCCCAGTCGAAGCCCGCGCACACCACCGGGCCCTGGGTTGAACCGTTGGTGCCGTCGACGAAGAGGGCGTTGCCGCGGTACCAGTCGCTGTGCCCGATCACGTCGGGGCCGGGGCAGTCGTTGAGGACCGCGGCGGCGCGGGCGGCGAGGTCGTCCAGCCACGCGTAGCCATCGGGAGTGGAGGAGAAGTCGAAGATGGGGTCGTGCGGTGCGGGCCAGGGACCGTGCTCGTAGCGCACCCACGCAGGGGCCCCGGGTCGTAGCGGGCTGGCGGGCACGCTACGCAGGACCTCCACCTGCTCGGCGAGGCTGGCCGCCAGAGCCCGCCGCACCTCCGGCTCGCGGGCATCGCGCCACCGCCCGCCGGTGAGCATCGTCTCCGCGACCAGCGTGCGACCCTCAACGACGACTGGTCCGGCCAGGGGGCGCGGGCAGGGGTAGCCCGCGTTAGCGAGGTGCTGCTGCGCTTGCACCGCGGCCGCCAGGTGCTCGGTGTCGGCCCCCTGCCGGTGCACCTTCACCGCCACCTGCTGCCCATCGTGCAGGCGGCAGCCGTAGACCGCGCAGACGCGCCCGGAGCGGAACAGCACCTGGGCCAGGCCCACCCCGAGGTGGCGGTGCAGGCCTTGGTCCAGCCACCCGTCCACGCCGTCGGTGTCGCTGATGGACAGGGGGCCGAAGACGGCCTCCTCGACACCGCTGACCGGCGAGCCGCTCACCGCGAGCACCGCTGAGGCCCAGGCCAGCAGCGGGTGGCGCGTCGTCTCATGCACCGCAGCCTGGCCCACCACAGCCTCGCCCGCACACGACGCCATCCGAGGGCGATCACGGCGGTTCCACGACTGCACGGTCATCCCGCGATGTGCGCGGAGCACGTTGTGGAGCGAACGGAGATGGCGCGATCGCGGACGACCCCGCTGACGACCCCGCTGACGACCCCGCTGACGACCGGGTCTCCACCCGCCGTCGAAACCTGTCGACGAAACCACCCGAACAGGCGACGCTTCGACACGTGACGTCTACGGTCGTGCTCGGCGCTGGCATCGTTGGTGCCTCCATCGCCTACCACCTCGCCCGAGCCGGCGCCGAGGTCACCCTGCTGGACAAGGACCTCCCCGGCACCGGCGCCACCGGTGCGTCCTTCGCCTGGATCGGCAAGGGACCCGAAGCGCAACGCTTCGACCAATCCGCCCTGCGCGCCCACGTCGTAGACGACTACCGGCGCCTGGAAGAACAGGTCCCCGGCGTGCAGGTCCGCTGGACCGGCTCGCTGTGCTGGGACGACGACGAAGCGGTGCGCCAGGAGCCCCGGTCGCAGGACCGCCTGCTGATCACCGCTGTCGACGTCGCCCACCTCGAGCCAGCCCTGCTGTCCCCGCCGCCGGTGGCGCTGCGAATCACCAGCGACGGCGCCATCGACCCCACCGCGGCCGTCGAGGCACTGCTGGCGGCAGCGCGCGGGTACGGCGCCGACATCCGGGCCGGTGTGAGCGCCCGCCGCCTCCGGGTGCGTGATGAGCGGGTCGTCGGGGTGGAGACTGCCGACGGCTCTCTGACTGCCGACAGCGTGGTGATCGCCACCGGCACCGACGCCCCGCTGCTGTGCGCACCATTGGGCTTCCACCTGCCGGTGGCTGGCTCACCGGCGATCCTGTTGCGCTTCGCCGCAGCTCCAGACGTCGTGCGCACGTTGGTCAGCAACGACCAGGTCGAGGTCCGGCAGGCGGGCGAGGGAACCCTGCTGGCCGCGAGGGAACACCGCGGTGAAGGCACCGAGGCGCAGCTGCGGGCGACGGGGGAAGCGGTGGCTGCGCACCTGCGGTCTTCCTTCGTGGGCGCCGAGAGCATCGAGCTGCTCAGCGCCGAGGTGGGGACCAGGCCGATGCCCGTCGACGGGAGCCCGGTGATCGGCCCTGTCCCCGGTGCTGATGGCGCCTACCTGGCGGTGGTGCACTCCGGGGTCACGCTGGCCGCGCCGGTTGGTCGGCTGGTAGCGGCGGAGATCCTCGACGGCGCGGTGGCCGTGGAGCTCGAAGGGCTGAGACCCACCCGCTTCCTGGACTGACTCACGTACGAGTGACCGCGCCAGCGCATTCCGCACGGCTTCGACCGTCATCTGCTCCGGGGTCGGACTTGGCGGTCATCCCCCTGTCGTGGAAGTTCACGATCAGTCACAGGAGCCGGACGTCGTAGTCGCTGAAACGTCGATCGACGGTGAGCAGTTGCAGTCCCCGCCGGGTGGCCTGCGCGATGAGCATGCGGTCGAAGGGGTCGTCGTGGTGGCGCGGCAGGGCACCGGCGGTCAGGCCGTCGTCCACGGTGACCGGCAGCTCGGTGAAACCTTGCCGTTCCATCTCCTCGCGCAGACCGTCCGGGGCGGTCAGCTTGCCCAGCGCAGCCTTGATCGACATCTCCCACGCGGAGGCGGCGGAGACGAAGACCTCGTTCTCGCCGTCGGCCACGGCGGCTCGCATGCGCTCGGGCAGGCGTTCGTCGTCACTGAGCCACCACAGCAGGACGTGGGTGTCGAGGAGGAGGGTCGTCACGGGTGCGGCTCGACGTCGTCGTGGAAGGCGGCCACCAGGTCCTCGGAGGTGTGGTCGAAGTCGGCGGCGATGACCACTCGTCCCTTCCACGCCCCGGGACGACGCGTTCCGTGCGAGCGAGCGGGCACCAGGCGGGCCACGGGCTTGCCGGCGCGGGCGATCACCACGTCCTCGCCCCGCTCGACCGCTTCGAGCAGGCGGGACAGGTGCGTCTTCGCCTCGTGCACGTTCACCGTCTGCGACATGCCCCCACGGTAAGGACTAAGTCGGACTAAGTCCAGGGCGGTGAAGTGGTGTTCGGCAGCTGTCACGACCTCACGGTCATCCCGCGTCATGCGCTGTCGCGCGCGGCCCGCGACGCCACGCTCTTGTCGATGACCACGCGATGAACGGCCGCAGGAGTCAGGATGGGCTGGTGAACGGCTCAGACGGGATGCGCGCGGTACCAGCCCCCCGCCGTCGCCGCTGGCACCAACGTCCCTTCCTGCTCCCTCTCCTCCCGCTGTTCGTCATCTGGGTAGCGGCTCACTTCTACGAGATCCCGCCTGCCGTCTGGGGTCTGCCGACCCTCGTCGCCGGGGCGTGCTCGGTGAGTCTCAAACGAGCACGCCGACGCGAGCAGGCGCATCGCGTCGCCGCCACGTCGAGGTGAGGCGTGGATCGTCACCAGCCGACTTCCGGTCATCCCGCGCCCAGTGCGCGATCACGCACAGCCGGCGACGTCGCGGTCGTGACGATGTCCGCCTGATCGCGGCCCCTCCACCGAGGGTCGGCACGGTCGGGCACGCCGAGCAGGTGACCGGCTCGCTCCCCACCGCGACACCGGCTGATCGAGCCCTCGACCACGTCGCACGCCACGCCCACGGCGGCCCCATCGACCCCGGCTGGCGCACCACCGTGCACTTCCACCCCGACCGCCTGATCGCCGACGTCCCGCTCCTGCAGGCCATGACCACCGACGGTCGCTACCGCTGCCAGTTCGAGACCGGCACCGGCAACGGCGGCCTGACCGCCCACCCCGGCGGGGACCGCTGGCGCTGGGAGTCGCGCCTGTTCGCCGGCGCCTACGACACCGCGCCGCCTCGGGCCCGCCCCGTCTACGGTTCCCTGAACCACCGCCATCGCCGTACCGGAGGCTCACCCCGCTTCGGCTCCGCTCACCTGAGGCTGGCCCCGTCGGTGCTGGCGCGCTGCACCTTCTGCTACCTCGACAGCGCCTTCGAGCCCGTCCACCTGGGTACCGCCGAGCACATGAGCCTGACCGACCTGGCCGACGCCGACTCGGCCGCCGGCGAGGTAGACCTCCTCGACGACTACGTCGAAGCCCACGTGCACGGCGGCGTCCGCTTCGAGCGCGACGTCGAAGCCCTCGTGCTGGACCCCTGCTACCGCGGCAGCGACGTCGAGGCCGGCGCCCGCCTGCTCGGTGAACGGTTCGGGGTGTCTGTGGGGTGGCACCCCGGCTTCGCCACCACCACCGACGTCATCGCCCAGCACCGCGACTACCGCGGCCCGGACGTCGTCGAGGCCGCCGCCCGCATCGCCGTCGACGGGATCCTGACCCCGCGGTTCATCGGCGACGCCGCCCGCGCCGGTGTCGAGGACGAGCAGGTCTTCAAACGCGTCTGGCACTGCACCGCCCGCTCCGGCTCACGCGCCTGAGTGCCCAGCAGCGGTCATGACGCCGACCTCACGGTCATCCCGCTGTCACGCAGCAGCGATCCTGGGTATCAGGACGCGCCCGATGGTGCGCGCCAGCGCGTAGGCGAGGGTGGCGACCTTCCACCCGCTGCGCTCCCCGAAGCGGTAGTCCGCCGCCGGCACCAGCCGCGCCGCAAGGTCCGGGCGCTGGTGGGCCAGGTAGCGCCGCGCTCTGCCCGCGTGCGTGGGTGCGGAGGCGATCGTGATGCTGCCGGCCTGCTCGAGCTGCTCCAGGCAGTGCTGCACGTTCTGCCAGGTGCTGCGCGCGGCCTCCTCCAGCGCGATCCGCTCGTCCGGCACGCCCAGGACCTCGCGGGCGTAGGCGGCCATCACGAACGCCTCGCTGGGCTGGCCGGGGCCTCCGGTGCGCCCGCCGGTGAACAGCAACCGCCCGTGCACCGGGTGCATCGAGCGCACCGCGATCTGCGTGCGCCAGCGCTGCACCGGGTGCACCCGACCGCCCGGGCGGCTGGGGCAGCCCAGCACAAGCACCACCTGAGGTCCCGCCACGGGCCCGGCAGCGCGCCGGCTCCACCCGTGGCGCGAGGCGCGCCACTGCACCAGCTCAGCCACCAGCACGAGCGCCACCGGCAGTGCTCCGGCCGCTACCGCGACGGTCAGCGCAGCGGCCGGCACGCAGACCGGAAACCAGCGGCGCAGCAAGCCGGGCACCCGGTGGTCCTCGGTCACGTGCACCGCCGACGGCTGAGCGGCCACCAGGAGCTCACGCGGGCTTGACCAGGCACCACTCGTTGCCCTCCGGGTCCAGCAGCACCTGGAACGAGCCGGCCCGGTCCTCGTGCACCGCGCCGACCCGCCGTGCGCCCAGCGCCTCCGCCTGCACCGTGGCCGCCTCGATGTCCTGCACCCGCACGTCCAGGTGCACGCGGTTCTTCACCGTCTTGGCCTCGGGCACCTGCTGGAAGGACAGCTGCGTCCACCCCGGCGGCAGCACGTACCACCACCCCTCATCACGCCGCACCGGTTCACCACCGAGGACCTGCGCCCAGAACCGCGCCAGCACACCCGGCTGCGCGCAGTCGATCACGACCTCGTCGATGCTGCCGATCACGCACCGAACCTAGCCCAGCGCCGGGCCCGCTCGAGCGCCGATGATCGAGTGCTCGGACGGCCACTGCGGCACCCCGGCACCCCGGCACCCCGGCACCCCGGCACCCCGGCAGCGCGGGCCTGCCGGGACGCCGAGAGAGCTGAGGCGGCTGGTGAAGTGGGTGGTGAGGTGGGTTCGTGTCGGCGCATCACCGCTCACGCCCGTCCCCTGCGGGCGAAGAACTCCTCCAGGACCGTGTTGTCCTCGTACCCCAGTCGCGTGCGCCGGACCTCCTGGAGGGTGTGGAAGCGCACGGCCTGCCCCTCGGTCAGCGGCAAGCGCGCCGCGTCGACGTCCAGGTGCGTCCAGAAGGTGTGCTCCAGGCCGTAACCGCGCCGGGCGGAGACCACGTGGTGCAGGGCCCAGGGCGCGATGTCCAAGGACATCTCCTCGTACAGCTCCCGCACCGCGGCAGCGGCGGGGTCCTCGCCGTGCTCGAGGTGGCCGCCGGGCAGGCACCAGGTGCCCGGGTAGGCGATGCCCGCGACGTCGTCGCGCAACTGCAGCAGGACGCGCTCCCGGGAGTCCAGGAGGATGACCTGTACCCCCGCACCCTCTCCTGCAGCGCTCACCGCCGGGTCGTTCACCGCAGCGCCTTGACGAAGCAGGTCACCAGGACGAGCGCGGTGGTGCCCGCGGCCAGGGCGGCCAGCACCCACGGCACCGCCTGCGCGCCGTGGGCGTCGACCAGGGCACCGGTCACCGGCGCGGTGAGCACCGGCCCGGCCAGGGCCGCGGCGAACAGCACGAGCACCCCGCCCCCGTCCGGGCGGTGCGCGGCGTGCCAGGCGATGACCGCGGGGAAGACCGGCGCGATGGCCAAGCCCGCCAGCGCGTACGCGAGCACGGCGGCGCCGGGCAGCGCCGCCGCCAGCAGGCTGAGGGTTGCCGCCCCCAGGGCCAGCAGCAGCAGGCGGCGCGGGTGCAGCCGCGCCACCAGGGGCGCGGCCAGGAGGCGACCGAGGGTCAGCCCGCCCCAGAACAACGCCACCGCGGCCGCGGCCCGGGACGGTGAGGCACCGGTGCTGGCGCGCAGGTGGGTGCTCTCCCAGCCGGCCACCCCGCCCTCGAGGGTGACGTAGCCGAGCAGGACCGCGCCCAGCAGCGCTACCGCGGCACGGCCAGCGACCGGACCCGTCCGCCTCGCAACGGGGAGCGGACGATGCCGCAGGGCGGGCAGGTGCAGCCGCAGGAGCAGGGCGCTGAGCAGCAGGGCACCGCCGGCGCACGCCCAGAACGGCAGGTCCACGTGCTCCGGCCGCCACCCGATGAGCAGCGGCGCACCCACCGCACCGAGGCCGAAGGCGGCGCTGACGGCCATGAGCAGCGAGCCGCGGGGCCCCGCTGCGGCCAGCACCAGGTTCAGCAGCAGGTCCACGACGCCGAACCCGGCACCGGTCAGCAGCAGGGCCCCGAGCGCACCGGCGGCGCTGGGCACCTGGGGCAGCAGCACGCAGCCCGTGAGCACCAGCGCTGCGCCGGCCGCCAGCGAGGCGCGGTCGGGCACCCGGTGCCGCGCCGCCCCGGCCAGCAGCACCCCGAGGGTGGCGCCGAGGGAGAACGCCACCAGCAGCAGGGCCGCACCGGAGGCGTCCAGGTCGTGGCGCGCCCGCAGCGCCGGCAGCGCGGGCCCCAGGGCGCTGCTGACCGCGCCCAGCACGAAGAACCCGAGCACCCCCACCACCGCCGTCCCGAGCAGGGGCACGGCCGGTGCCGGTACTGGCGCGGGCGGGGTGGGGTCGGGAGCGGGGTCGGGAGCGGGGTCGGAGCCGGGATCGGCGCCGTACGGGTCCTCGCGGACCAAGGGGTCAGGCACGGACGCCAGTAGATCGGCTCACTTCGGCACAATCAAGGCCATTTCGGCGACGTGAGACGTCGATGTGGGATGCTTCGTGCATGTTCACCAAGGAGCGCCGGGAGCAGGTGCTGGTCCGGCTGCGTCGGGACGGGCGCGTGGAGGTCAGCGCCCTGGCGCAGGAGCTGGACGTCTCCGAGGACACGATCCGCCGCGACCTGCGCGCCCTGGCCGCCGACGGGCACCTGCAGAAGACCCACGGCGGAGCCGTCGCCCTGGACCCGGCCCGCATGTCCTTGAGCGCGCGCGAGCACGTCGCCGCCGGGGCCAAGCAGGCGATCGGGGCAGCGGCCGCCGAGCTGGTGCGTCCCGGGCAGACGATCGTGCTGGACGCCGGCTCCACCGTCCTGAGCCTGGCCCGCGCGCTGCTGAGCGCCCGTCAGGTCCGCCCGCTGACGGTGGTGACGAACTCCCTGGACGTGGTCACGACCCTGGACGCCGACCCGGACCTCGCGGTGCACGTCAGCGGCGGGGAGTGGGACCGCCACTCGCGCTTGCTCGCCGGCCCCGCGGCCGTCGCCGCGGTGGGGCGCTACCGGGCCGACTGGGCCTTCCTGGGCGCCTGCGCGCTGGACCCCGTGGCCGGGGCCACCTCGGTCGACTCGCGCGACGCCGCCGTGAAGGTGGCCATGGCGGGCAGCGCGCGGCAGGTCGCCGTGCTCGCCGACCGGACCAAGCTGAACACCACCTCCACGCACCTGGTGCTGGCACCGGCAGCGATCGACGTCCTGGTCACCGACGTCGCCGACGTCGCCGAGCAGTGGCGCGAGCACCCCACCGCCGTCGTCGTGGTCGACGCCCCTGGACGACAGGAGGCCGACCACCTGCCACCGGTCTGACCCCGCCGGCCGTGGGGTGCGGACCGCAGGCTCAGGCGGTCAACGCACCACCCCGGCAAGCACGGCATGCACGGGCTGAAGCGGGTGGAAGCGCAGTGCTCGACCTCGCGGGCATGCTCGAGGTTCGGGTGTCGACGGGCGTGCTCGTGAAGCCCGAGCCGTCCGCGCAGCGCGTGCGTCGAGACGGCGCCCGAGCCCGCGCCCGCGGGGGTGGGCCTCAGAGCCCCAGGCGGTCGGCGAGCGCCTCGATCGTGGCGTCGGCGAAGGCGTCGGCCGGGTCGAAGGTGTTCGCCAGCTGGCCGAACAGCTCGCTGCTCACCAGACCCAGCAGGGCCGTCCAGCACTGGGCGGCGGTGACGACGAGGACGGGTGGCACCCCCTGGCCCCCGGCCGCGGCGACGCGGGCCGCGCCCTCGGCCAGCTGGGGTGCCAGGCGCCGGGCGGTCGCAGGAGCCTGCACCCCTTCCAGCACCGACAGCAGCGCCAGCGGGGCCCGCGCGCCGGCCGCCGTCGTGCGCTCGTCGCCGCGGTAGCCGGGCACGGGCGAGCCGTGGATGAGGGCGTACTCGTGCGGGTGCTCAAGGGCCCACGCCCGCAACGCGCGGCAGCCGCCGGTGAAGCGGGCCCGGCGCGAGCGCCCGCGCCGGGGGGCGACCGCGGCCTCGACCGCGTCGGCGACGTCGTCGTAGGCCTGGACGATCAGGGCCGTCAGCAGCTCATCGCGCGTGGCGAAGTAGCGGTAGAGGGCGGAGGAGGCCAGGCCCAGTTCGCGGGCCACGGCGCGCACCGACAGCGCAGCCGCGCCGGAGGTGGCGAGCTGGCGCCGGGCGGCGGTCAGGATGTCGGCGGTGAGCTCGCGACGGGCGCGCTCACGGGCGCTCGGGACGGCAGGCACGCCCCGATCGTCCCACAGCCTGGAGCGCTGCTCACTTCCGAGAGCGCTGCTCTTGTCACGGTGCGCGGGCCGGCGCACACTGGACCACATGACGAGATCAGTGCTCTCCTCCAAGACCACCGCTCGCACTGCCGTCCCGCGCTACGTCGCCCCGGACCTGCTCACCCGGCGCGTGCTCAACCCCCTGGTGGCCGCCGCGACGCGCCTGGGGCTGCCGCTGGCCGGCTCGCGCGTGCTCGCCGTGCGCGGGCGCAGCAGCGGGCAGTGGCGCACGACTCCGGTCAACCCCCTCACGATCGAGGGGGTGCGCTACCTCGTGGCCCCCCGTGGCGACACGCAGTGGGTGCGCAACCTGCGGGCCGCGGGCGCCGGGGAGCTGCGCTCGGGTCGGCGCTCGCAGGCCTTCACCGCGGTGGAGGTGCCCGACGCCGACAAGCCGCCGCTGCTGCGGGAGTACCTGCGCCGCTGGGCGTGGGAGGTCGGCGTGTTCTTCGACGGGGTCCACGCCGGTGCGAGCGAGGCGGAGCTGCTGGCCGCCGCACCCAAGCACCCGGTGTTCCGGATCACTGCCGCACCCGCCGGGCGCTGAGGACCCCGCGGGACGACGGGCGGGGCCGCTCACGGCGATCGGCGGGCTCCGCACCGGCGTGGTCAGCCGACGGCTCCATCGAGGTCGAAGGCCTGCGGCGGGCCGGCGAGGAGCTCCTTGGCCCGCAGGCCGTACCGGTCGAGGACCTCGACCTCCCCGGCCTCCAGCCCGTCCAGCGCCAGGTCCACGAGATCGGCCGGCTCGTTCATCGCCCCCTCGGGCAGGTCCAGTCCGACCTCCTGCGCGAAGGCCCTCATCGGCTCGGTGGCCGTCATCCCCGGCACCAGGGCGGTGACCTGAGTGCCCTGGGCGGCCAGCTCCAGCCGGATCCCGTTGGTCAGGCCCCACTGCGCGGACTTGGCCGCGGCGTAGGCGGTGTTGCCCTGCACGGTGGCCCAGGCCGCGACCGAGAGGACGTTCAGGATCGCGCCGCCACCGTTGCGGGCCAGGACCGGCGCGAAGGCGCGGACCATCGCCAGAGTCCCGTAGAAGTTGGAGTCGACCACCTCGCGGATCGCGCGCAGGTCCCCGTCCACCAGGTTGCCACCGGCGGTGAACGCCGCGTTGTTGACCAGGACGTCGACGTCGCCGGCGGCCTCGGCGGCCGCCTGCACCGAGGCCTGGTCGGTGATGTCCAGGCGGAGCACCTCGGCCCCGGGGACGTCGACGAGTTCGGGACGTCGGGCGGTGGCGTAGACCTTGGCGCCGCGGCGCAGGAGCTCGGTGGCGAAGGCGTGGCCGATGCCGCGGTTGGAGCCGGTGACCAGTGCGGTGCTGCCGTGGAGGTTCATGCTCCAACCGTAGGGAGCTGCGGTGCACGGATCGATGCTCGATCGGCTCGTCTTCTTGCTCGTTCGCCTCACGCCGTGGTGGGGTGGCGCCGTGGATCCCTTGAGCGAGGTCTTGAGCGTCTCCGGTGTCCGCGGCGCGCTGGGCAACCGCATCGCCGCCGGCGGCACGTGGGCGACGGCACTGGACGATCACCCGGGTGGGGCCGTGCTGCACGCAGTCACCGCGGGCAGCGCGTGGCTGACGGTGCCCGGCCGCCAGGCGCTGGAACTGGGCGCTGGAGACGTCGTCCTGGTCGGCAGCGGCGTGCCGCACACGCTCGGTGACACCCCCGGCACCTCCGGCGCACGCTGCGACCGCGCGGCAGCGGCCCGCCGCGGTCGTACGGGCGAGGTGCTGACGTTGGGTTCCGCGCCGCCCACCACGCACGTCATCACCCTGGCCTACACCTGCGACCGCACGGCCCTGACCCAGGTCGTGCAGGGTCTTCCCGACCTCGTCCACGTCGCAGCCGGCACGGGCACCGGTACCGCGGCGACCGGCCTGGACGACACCGTGCGCATGCTCGGCAACGAGCTGCGGGACCCGCAGATCGCGTCCACCGCGGTGCTCAACAGCCTCATCGACGTGGTCCTGGTGCAGCTGCTGCGCGCCTGGCTGGCCTCGAGCCCAGCCGCGTGCCGGGGGACCTGGCTGGCGATGACTCAGGACCCGGTGGTGGGCGCAGCCCTCGAACAGCTGCACGCGGACCCCTCCCGAGCCTGGACCACGGCGTCCCTGGCCACGGCGGCCTCGGTGTCGCGGGCGACGCTGGCGCGACGGTTCCCGGCGGTCATCGGCCAGACCCCCGCGGCCTACCTGACGACGTGGCGCATGGACCTGGCCGCGGTGCGACTGCGGCGAGGTCGGGAACCGGTGGAGGCGATCGCCGCGCACGTGGGTTACACCTCCGCGCCCGCCTTCACGCGGGCCTTCACCCGCGCCCACGGCCAGACCCCGGGCCGGTACCGCACACAGGCGCGGGAAGCGGCGCAGGCCTCGGAGACGACCACCGGCCTGACGACCCCCGCGCCCGATCACCAACCAGCGTAGACGCGCGCTCATGGCCTGCTCGCAGGCGTCCGGCGCCCGTCTCCCCACCAGCACGAGGAAGCCTCAGTCACCGTGACGGGGGTTCCGTTCCGGGTCGAGCACCCTCAGCCGACGCCCCGGGAAGATCTTGAAGATCGCGCAACTGCGGGCGGGCTCCGTTCCGGCCCGCCCGCCCGCACCGGCAGGCGGCGGCCGCCACACTGCGGGTGCTGTCGATCCGGTCAACGATGTTCTTCGACGTCAAGGACGATCTTCCCGCTCACCCCGCCCGCGAGGAGACGGTGGGCTTCTGCCGCCTGGGCCAGGGGCAGTCGTGCCGCGATGCTCGGCGAGATGGCCTGGCGGGCCAGCAGGGCTACGAGCTCGGTGAGGTCTTGGCGGAAGCGGTCGGGGTACGCGGGCACGTAGGAGGCGGACAGGTAACCGTCGATGCCCAGTCCCTTGCTGAGCAGGCTGAGGGCTGACTGCCGCAACGTTCCCGCAGCGGTGCTGGCCAGGGCGATCGGACTGCGGCGCCCGCGCTGCACACCGCCGGTGATGCCGTAGACCACCAGGTGACCACCGGCGCCCAGCAGGGAGAAGGATCGACGGCCAGTGGCTCCGCCCACCCCGTCGAAGACGATGTCGACCCCATCGGGAGCAGCAGCACGCACTGCGCGCACCCAGTCCCCTCGACGGTCCACCGCCCTCGCTCCCCGAGCAGCCAAGGCCTCGAGCCGCGCTGCCGACGCGGTACCGATCACGGTCAGGCCACGCAGCCGCGCCAGCTCCACCAACGCGCCCCCGACACCGCCGGCTGCGCCGTGCACGAGCACGGTGCCGCCCGGCGCAGCCGGCGCCACGCGGGTGAGCATCTGCCAGGCGGAGACGTAGTTCAGCGACAGGGCGACCAACCCCGCGGCGTCCAGGTCGACCGGCACGGCGATGGCGAAGTCCTGGGAGACCTCGACGTGGGTGGCGTACCCACCGGACCCGGGAGTGCGCAGCAGCACCCGCTGGCCCCGGGCCAGCTCGGTGACGCCCTCCCCGACCGCCTCGACAACGCCCACGGCGTCGTACCCGGGTGTGACCGGGAAACGGGTCCGGGGCACCAGCCCTTCCCTCAGCAGGACGTCGCCGTAGGCCACACCCGCCACCTGAACGGCTACGCGAACACCACCCGGCGCCGGGTCGGCGAACTCACGATCGGCGAGGACGAGGCGCTCAGGCCCTCCTCGTCGGCGAGCGACGACAGCACGACCGCTGGAAACAGCCACGATCCCTCCTCAGGGTCGACTTCTCAGGCACCCGATCGTTCCTCGAGCACTTCGTGCGAGGGGGTGCAGGACCGGCCAGGACCGCGTGACTGACCAAGACCACGTGACCGACTGGAACCAGGTCGCTGTCCGCGGTCAGGTGGTGCGGTGCATCGAGGCCGTTCACCACCTCGCCGAGCTGCACCGGCGCGCGGCCACCGCCACGCACGGCCCGGAGGAGTTCCGGACGCTGGGTGGCACTGGTCGCCACGACCTGGCCGTCGGCCAGCACCGTCGTCAGCGACCGCACGTGGTTGGCGGCCAGACCGAAGCGGCGGCCGTAGAAGCTGGTGCCACCACCCAGCAGGTAGCCGATCACCCCGACGGTGGGTGAGGAACCGTGCAGGGCGGTCAACCCGTGCGCGAGTGCGGCCGGCAGGACGTCCCCCAGGTCTTGCCCGCCGGTACCCGGGCGGTGCGGGTGCCGGGGTCGGTGGACACCGGCGCGTCGATGAGCGGGCGCAGCAGCAGGGATCCGGGCGAGGCGGCGGCGCGACCGGCGGCGTGTCCGGTGGTGTGCACCTGCAACGGCAGCCCGAGCCGGCGCGCGGTGTCGACGGCGCGGGCCACGTCGTGGACCGCGTGCGCCGTGAACGCGGCCGAGGGCTCGAGCGGCACCGCCAACTGGTAGGCGGACGTCGTCGCGTCGTGCTCCGCGGTCCCGGGTGGTGCGAAGGATGACGTTCAGCGGGTCAGCCGGTCGCGGTGGGCGGTGAGGAAGTCGCCCAGGCTGGACCAGTCGGGGTTGTACACGCGCGCGGACTGCAGGTCGCGGCGACCGCTGTAGCTCTGCGGGAACTCGGCGTAGTACTGGAACATGTTCCCCAGCTCTTCAGCACCGGGGAAGCCGAAGCCGCGGAACTGCGCGGGGGTGAGGGGGCGGTAGGCGACGGGCTCACCGAGCGCCGTGCTGAAGGCGTCGGCCATCTGCTCACCGGTCAGGGTGTCGCTGACGGCCGGGACGGTGGCGTCGATGGTGTCGGTGGGCCGGCGCAGGACGTTCAGGACGATGCGGCCGATGTCGTCGGAGGCGATGCCGGCGACGGGAGCGTCACCGACGGGCAGGTGCAGGGCCAGGGTGCCGTCGTCGTCGCGCTGGGGGGCCAGGTCAGCGAGCAGCTGGTCCCAGTAGAACGACATGAGCAGGTAGGTGGTCGGCAGGCCGGAGGCGGCGAACAGGGCGTCGGCTGCTCCGCCCTTCACGTCGAAGTGCGGCACCCGGTAGCCCTCGCCGATGAACGGCATCCGCTCGTCATCGGGGCGGATGACGTCCCGGGTGTCCTCCAGCGTCGACCAGATCACGTGCTGCACCTGCGCGCCCTGGGCGGCGCCGATGAGGTTGCGCACCTCGCTCAGTTCACGCTCGGGTGAGCGGTGCTCCCAGAAGGGGGTGACCAGGTACGCGCCGTGCGCCCCGTCGAAGGCTGCGCGCAGGCTGTCCTGGTCCTCCAGGCCGGCTTCGACCACGTCGGCGCCGAGTTCGGCCAGGGCCTTGGCCTTCGGCGAGCCGGCGTTGCGGGTGAGCGCGCGCACGGCGAACGTCCCGTCGGACAGCAGAGCGCGCGCGACCGCTCCACCCTGGGTCCCGGTGGCGCCGAGGACGGTGATGAGCTGCTGAGAAGACATGCTGTTGCTCCAGTCGAGGTGAGTGCAGGGTGATCGAGAGGGCTGGGGTGGACGTCGTGGGGATGAACGTCGAGGGCTGCGAAGAGGACGGATGCGACCAGCTGTTCTCGAGAGCAGGTCAGGTCGGGTGGGCCACGACGACGACCTTGCCCGGCAGCGTCCCGGCGTCGGCCCTGGAGTGCAGCGCGGGCAGGTCGGCCAGGGCGACCCGGTGCGTGACGTCCAGCAGGAGCTCGCCGGTGCACACCCGGGCCACCAGGTCCGCGAGCTGGTCGGCGTCGCTGCGCACGAACACGTCGATGCCGTGCACACCGCGCGGCTCGTCGCAGGGCGCCGGCATCCACCCCTCCCGGTCGGCAGCGGTGTCGACCGCGGTGTGGACCGCGGCATTGACGAGGCGACCCCCGTCGCGGACCAGGGGAAGCAACGCAGCCAACTGCTGCGAGGTGGCCGAGGCGAGGTTGACGACGAGGTCCACGGGCTCGCTCATCGCCGCCGTCGCCTCGGTGGCGTGACCGATCACTTCGTCGGCGCCCACGGCGCCGACCCACCCCGCGTCGCGGGGGCCGGCCGTGGCGATGACGTGAGCGCGGGCCTCCTCGGCCAGCTGAACGGCGTACCCGCCGAGCGTCCCCCCGGCACCGTTGATCAGTACACGCTGTCCGGCGGTCAGCCGACCGTGGTCGAACAGCGCCTGCCAGGCGGTGAGACCGACCAGCGGTAGGGCTGCGGCGTCGGCCAGCGGAACGTTCCTCGGGATGCCGGTCAAGGCCTGCGCCGGAGCGATCGCGTACTCCGCGGCGCCGCCGTCGTGGTCCATGGGCAGGAGGGCGATGACGGCGTCGCCGACGGCCAGCTCGTTCTCGTCGCCATCGACTCCCGCACCGAGCGCGTCGACAGTGCCGGTGACGTCGGGGCCGGGGGTGTGCGGCAGCCGGAGGGGGATCGAACCCTGCAGGCGGCCGCTGCGAAGGGCGGCGTCGATGCCGTTGAAGGAAGTGGCAGCCACCCGGATCCGGACCTGACCGGCGCCGGGGGTGGGTCGTTCCACGTCCTCGTAGCGCAGGACGGCGGGTCCACCGAAGTCGTGGAAGCGCACTGCCTTCATCGTTGGACCTGCCCTCGTGAGTGACCTGCTGCGCGGACGCGGTTCGCGGTCCGGGAGACGTCACCCAACGTCGCAGGTGCTGGAGCATCCAGCCTGGGCCGGGTTGGCCCACCTTGACGACCGCCGTCAGCTCGTCACCGGGCACCGTGATGAGGGCACCGACGGGGGGTGACGGAACCCCCGTCGGATCGAGTGGTCGTCGCGCTGCTCCCGCAGGCCTCGCACGGGTGGCCGGCAGCCGTGCCGCAGCCCGGGTTCGGGTCGGGGGGACCCGTCCGGTGGCGGGCGCTCGGACAGCGAGCGCGCTGAGCCGTTCGTCGCCGCCCCGTCCCCGCCGCCCCGCCCCCGCTGCGAGACCCGTGCGTTGGCCTTGACCACACCGACCGAGGGTGGGCCAATCCGGCCCAGGCTGAGCGCTCCGGAAGCTGCCACTGTCGTTGACGGCACCGGATCCACGGTCACCCCCGGGTCCGCGCCATCCCCACTCACGCCTCAACACCTCACGAGAGCAGGCTCAGCGATGAAGGCAGTGCGCTTCCACGAGACCGGCGGCCCCGAAGTCCTGCGGTACGAAGACATCGACATCCCCACCCCCGGACCCGGTCAGGTCCGCGTGCGGGTGGCCGCCTCCGCGTTCAACGCCGCCGACAACGGCATGCGCGCCGGCTTCCTCCCCATCCCCATCCAGCTGCCGCACGTGCCCGGCTACGACGTCTCCGGCACCGTCGACGCCCTCGGCGACGGCGTGAACGAGAGCACCGGCGAGGGCGGGCCCAGCCTGCAGGTCGGCGACGCCGTCATCGGCTTCCTGCCCATGGAGCGCGACGGTGGCGCCGCCCAGTACGTCCTCGCCCCCGCCGACGCCCTGGTCCCCGCCCCCACCGCCATCCCGCTGCCCGACGCCGCCGCCCTGCCCTCGGTGGCCCTGACCGCCTGGCAGGCCCTCTTCGACGACGGCAAGCTCACCGCCGGGCAGCGGATCCTCATCAACGGGGCCGGGGGCGTGGTCGGCAAGTACGCCACCGCCCTGGCCAAGCGCGCCGGCGTGCACGTCGTGGCCACCGCCAGCCCCCGCAGCGCCGAAGCCGTGCGCGCTGCCGGCGCCGATGAGATCATCGACCACACCAGCACCGACGTGCTGGGCGCCGTCGAGGATCAGGTCGACGTGCTGCTCAACCTCGCCCCCATCGACCCCGAGCAGTTCACCCAGCTGGTCGCAGCGGTCCGCGACGGCGGCAAGGTCGTCAGCACCACCGCCTTCATGGCCACCCCCGGCGACGAGGCCCGCGGCGTCAGTGCCGCGACCGTCTTCGTCCTGCCCCACCGCGAGCGCCTGGCCGAGCTGGTCTCCCTCGTCGACGCGGGAGCGCTCCAGGTCGAGGTGACCCGCCGCATCGCGCTGAGCGAGCTGCCCGCCCTGCACGCCGAAGCAGCCGCTGGACGCATCCCGGGCAAGGTCATCGTCCTGCCCGAGTTGGCCTGACGCCCGACACCGCAGAAGGCCCAGGGAGCCGGGAGGCGGCCTGGTCCGCACGGGTGCACCAGCCGCGGACCGTGAGGAACTCTGCGGGTCCTCCTCCAGGAGAGGGCGGCGGCGTGAGGCAACCCCTACCCGGTCAGGCCGGAGCGGGCAGCCGATCCCACGGCGCCTGGTCCAGGAGCGAGGTCGGCTCCCCCAGCGAGGTCGCCCTCGGGGGCGTTGCCCGTTTCGTCGTCAGCATCCGCCCGGGTGTCACCGAAGATGACGTCACTGCTGGCCGCCAGCCAGTCGAACACCTCCAGGGGGGAGGTCCGAGCCGATGCCGGTTCGGGTTCCAACGTGGCCAGCAGCCGCCCAGGACGACCGCTCCGCATCCGCTCCCCGCTGTGCAGGACGGAGATGCAGCGGCCGGCCAGCTGGGCCCGGCGCTGGGCCAGGTCCAGGAAGCCGTGCAAATCGACCTGGGCCAGCACCGGGGAGAAGACCCGGGCCAGCACAGCGACCAGGCGGCTCGTGGGCCGGGCGGCCCGCAACGCGGCTCGGGTGCCGGAGCCGTCCGGGGCGAGGGTGGTGCGGACCGGGCCTGCTGCTCGTGGTGAGGGGGTGTCCGAGGGGATCCACTCGCGTCTCGACCATGGACCGTCGCCGGTGATCGGTCATCCTCTCGGCGGATCGATGCCGCTCATCCCTGTGGGGTTCCTCTATCACCCCTTCGGCACCGAGGGGGTCGTGGTGCGGCACCCGGCCAGCAGGCGGGTGACCATCTGCCGGGCCTCGTCGCGGCCGTAGCCGGGCCCGGGGATGGACAGGTTCCCCACCGCGCGCAGCAGCGTGGACGCGCTGACGTCCGGGTCCACCTCACCGGCCTGCTGGCCGGCCACGAGCAGGGACGCGCAGGCCGGGACCAGTTCGTCGAGGACGAGCGCGTGCAGGTTCGCCAGGGAAGGGTCCTCCGAGAGCAGGGCTTCGCCGAGGCCGTGCTTGGTGACCAGGAAGTCCACGAAGGCCGCCGTCCACCGCTGCAGCGCCTCGAACGCCGGGATGGGCTGCTCGCGCAGCGCCGCCGCGAGATCGGTGCACTCGCGGACCTGGTGGCGGTAGACGGCGCCGACCAGGTCCGCGCGGGTGGGGAAGTGGCGGTAGAGCGTGCCCACCCCGACCCCGGCTCGCTCGGCGATGTCCCGCACCGGCGCCTGCACCCCGAGGTCGACGAACGCCGCCGCCGCCGCGGTCAGCAGCGCCTCGCGGCTGCGCTGCGCACCGGCCCGGCGCACTCCGGTCGTGGGGGTCACCACGGCCTCCCTTGTTCGCGGAACAGTGTTCCGCTAAAGTTGGTGGAACGATGCTCCGCCGATTCTGGCAGAGCCGTCCACCCGGAGGACCCCTCGTGCTCACCAGCGCCCCCGACCGCCGGCTCGTCGCGGTCAAGCCCATCACCGTGCCCACCACCGGCCGCGGCGTCGACCGCGGCATCGAGCGCGGGATCGACCTGCAGGTGAAGGTCACCGCGCCCGCCGACGGCATCGACCTGCCCGTCATCGTCTTCTCCCACGGCAACGCCTGGTCCATGGACGGCTACGAGCCCCTCGTGGACCGCTGGGCCACCGCCGGTTTCGTCGTCGTCCAGCCCACCCACCTGGACTCCCGCCGCAACGGCATCGGCTTCGACGACCCCCGCTTCCCCGGCATCTGGCGGGTGCGCATCGCCGACCTGCACGCCGTCCTGGACCACCTCGGCGACATCCTCGAGCAGGTCCCCGGCCTGCCCGCCCGCGTGGACGCCGGCCGCGTCGCCGTCGTCGGGCACTCCTGGGGAGGACAAACGACCGGCGCTCTGCTCGGAGCCCGCGTCCTGGACGCCGGGGGCACCCCGGGTGAGGACTTCACCCACTCGTCGGTGAGGGCCGGCGCGCTCATCGCCACCACCGGCACCGGCGAGAGCCTGACGCCGTTCGCGCTGGAGCACCTGCCCTTCATGCGTCCGGGCTACTCCACCATGAGAACCCCCGCCCTGATCGTCACCGGCGGCAAGGACGACTCGGCGATGTCCACCCGCGGACCGGACTGGTTCACCGACGCCTACCACCTCAGCCCCGCCCCCAAGCGGTTGCTCACCATCGCCGACGGCGAGCACACCCTGGGCGGCATCGCCGGCGAAGCCGTGGCCGAGACCAGCGATGAGGACCCCGAGCGCGTGGCTCTCGTCGCCGACGCCGTGGCCGCCTACCTGCTCGACGCCCTCAGCGGTGAGGCCACCGCCTGGCAGGAGTTGCAGGAGAAGGCCGCAGCCAGCTCCGGCGCCTTCAGCATCGAGAGCAAGTGAGTCGACCCCGGGCCGACCCCTTCCCGTCCCCCATCCCGTCGCCTCCCGTCCCGAAGCACCTCGGTGCACCCCGCGCGTGATCGGGTTGAGCAGACGACGGGCAGGACCGCTCACGAGGAGCGGCCAGGCCCAGACGGCAGCGCTGCACACCGCAAGGGGCTCTCCCCGACCAGCAGGTGGCGCGGGAGGGTCGGCGGTGACCTCTGATCACGACTGGGCCGCGATCAGCTCCTCAGGCACAGGTTCGCGCCAGACGCTGAGACCCGAGGCAGGCGAGATCAGAACCACGGCGTCGGCTGGAAGGTGCGCGAGCGCTCTCCACCGTGGTCATCGATCACTGAAGGCGCGGTTCCCTCCGCAGCGCAGCGGTGATCCGCTCAGCCGCGACGTGGGTGACGGCGGCGAACTCCAACGGGTCGTGGCGCGCGGTCGTGGAGATCTGCAACGCCACGCGGTGACCGTCGGCGAGGAACACCGCGGTGGCGTAGCAGTGCAGGCCCTCGATGATGTCCTGCCGGTCCATCGCTGCGTGTCGCACCTGGTCCACCCGCGCGCAGGCGGCGCCGGGTCGCAGCACCAGTGCGGCGGCGGCCTCGGCGGGCAGGTGGCGCCCGGCGAAGATGTCCACCGGCAGCCGCTCGCGTCCGTTGACGACGTCGAGGGCCACGTGGCTCCCTTCGCTGGCCACCACCAGAGCCACGGTGGCGCCGGTCTGCTCGCGCAGTGCCCGCATCGGCTCCTGGGCCGTGCGGCGCAGTCCCGCGGCCGGCTCGATGCGCCGGGTGAGGCTGAGCAGGTCCGGGGCCAAGCCCCACTGATCGCCCACGCGCTCCACCGCCCCCACCGCCCGCAGCTGCCCCAGCAGTCGATGCACCGTCGCACGCGGTACGCCGGTGGCTGCCGCCAGGTCACGCACCTGGTGCTCACCTCGCGCATCCGGCAGGGCCCGCAACACGGCGAAGGCTCCCTGGAGCACCGAACGCTGGCCTCCCGCCCCGCCCTGCCCCCCGACGTGATCACCGGATCCGGCGAGGACCGCAGACAGCGCCAGAGCCTGCTGGTCACCGCCAGGCCGCGCCCCCTCAACACCGACCACCGCACCCCGTCCTCCGCCGCCACCTGCCAGTGGGCTCCGGGCCCCCTGGCTGTGCTGAGCGCCCTCGGCTCTGCTCAGCGCAGTGTCGCCGAAGCACCCGATGACGTCCAAGTGCGCTGCACGGACCACCGCACGCCCAGGACGAGGCGACCACCTGCGATCACAGTTCCCAGGGCGGCCTGCCCACTGAACGGGCAGGCCGCCACCGAGCACCTCCTCGCTGGGGCACGCTTGCGCTGTGGAGGGTCTGGAATTCGGCGCAGCAGTGCGTCAGCTGCGCGAGAGCACGCGACCGGAGGCCGTCGGGCTGCCGGCCGGCGGGCGCCGGGTGCGCGGGTTGCGCCGCGAGGAGCTCGCAGAGCTGTCGGGGATGTCGGCGGACTACGTCCGCCGGCTCGAGCAGGGGCGCAGCCACCCCTCGGCCGGGGTGGTCAAGGCCATCGCCCGGGCGCTGCGGGTCGGGCGGGGCGACTACGAGCGGCTGTGCGCACTGGCCGGGTACGCCGCCGCCGACGGGCAGGTGCCCCAGCAGCTGGGCCCGGGGGCGATGCGCCTGCTGGAGCGCTTCGCGGACACCCCGATGATCGTCACCGACGCGGCGATGAACCTCCTCGCGACCAACAACGCCTTCCTGGCCCTGGACCACTGGAGCCTCACCGGGGAGCGCTGGGAGTGGAACGTCGCCTGGCGCACCTTCTGCAGCCCCTTCGAAGCCTTCCAGCAGAGTGCGGCCGACGCGACCGACCACGAGGCCGTCCTCGTGACCCAGCTGAGGAGCTCCCTCCTGCGCTACCCCGACGACGCGTCGCTGGCCGAGCTGGTGGAGGAGATGCGCAGCCGCAGCCGGCTGTTCGACGCGTTGTGGCGCGCCCCGCGTCCGGTGCAGGCTTACGAGAGCAGCGCCACCTTCGTACGCTCCGACGGCGACTCCGTCACACTCGCCGGGAACATGATCGCCATCCCCGGCGACGACCTGGCGGCCGTCATGCTGACCGCCGCACCCGGCTCGCACGACGAGGCCCGACTGGCCGAGGTCGTCAGCGCCGCCGGCGCGCCTGCGATCCTGAAGGTGAGCCGGTCAGGCCCGAGCTAGGCGTGCGGACCCGCGACCTTCGACGACGTCAGCAGGACCGTGGATTCAGCTCGTCGTTCAACCTCGGTCACAGCTGGATGGGCGATGTCAGCGGTCGGCGAGTGGTCTTGCCGACGTCGCAGCGGGGCGTTGACCGGTGGCGGCCAGAACGAGCCACGTCCAGCGGTCGGCGGACTCGGGAGTGCGGATCCTCGGCCGCGTCCAGCCCACGGTCTGCTTGAGCAACGGACGCCCACGTCATCTGCTCCAGCACCTGGACCGTCCCCGTCTGCACCACTGGCTCCTCGAGGGCCATCGATGCGCGCGAGCCCGACCTGCTACGGCTGGAGTGGCGCCTCGTCAGGGTTCGTCCCTGCCAGGGAGGCCAGCAGCTGCAGCTTCTCGGCGCTGTCACTGCCGGTATCGGGGTAATACACGACGAGCAGGACCCCTTCCACCGGCAGCTTGTCGCGGTGCAGCCGCAGCTCCCCCACGACAGGGTGGTCGACGACGGTCGTGCCGCCCTGCAGGCGGCGCACGTCGTGGCGGTCCCACAACGCCCGAAAGCGCCCACTGGCCAGCGACAGCTCACCAACCAGCTCCACGATGCGGGCATCGTGGGCAGCGCCGCTCGCGTCCTGGGCGCCGTCGGCTACGGGCCCGATCGCCGCGTCGATGGTCGCGGTGGCACCAGCAACGCCGATCGAGTGGCGGAAGGCGCCGACGAATTCCGCGGTCGCCGCCTCCCAGTCGCGGTGGAAGTCGCGTTCAGCGGGGTCCAGGAACAGCGAGCGCAGTCGGTTCTCCCCCACTCGCAGCCGCGGGGAGAACGCCAGGGCCAGCGGGTTGGAGGCGAGCACGTCGAAGGCACGACCCTCCACGAAGGCCGGGACCTCGACGGCGGCCAGCAGATAGTGTAGACGGGCGGGGACCCGTTCCGCCCGTCGGCGAGAGGAACGGGCGCGAGGGCCGCTGCGCAGGTGGGGCTGGGCGAGGTCGCGCAGGTACTGCGTCTCCACCTCGTCCAGGTGCAGGACCCGCGCCAACGCGCCCAGCACCTGCGGTGAGGGGTTGCGGTCCCGACCGCGTTCCAGGCGCAGGTAGTAGTCCGCGCTCACCCCCGCCAGCAGGGCCACCTCCTCACGACGCAGCCCCGGCACCCGGCGCCGGGCGCCGGCGGGCAGACCCGCCTGCTGCGGAGTGACCAAGGCGCGCCGGGCGCGCAGGTACTCCCCCAGCCGGTTCGTCTCGCCCGCGGCCTCACTCACCTCGTCTGCCCCCCGCCGTCATGAGAGCGACGCTACCGCCGGTACCGGCCCGTAGAGGGGGTCCTGCCACTCCCCGGATCCGCGGAGCCCTCCCCGCCGGTCCCCGCACGACCGATGCTCATCAAGACCCGACGCACCAACACAGCGGAGAAGGACCAGTCATGGACATCAGCGGACGCACCGTCCTCATCGTCGGCGGCACCTCCGGCATCGGTCTGGGCCTGGCGCAGCGCTTCGCCCAGGCCGGCAGCACCGTCGTCGTCGCCGGCCGCGACCCCGGCAAGGTTCCCGATCTCGTCACTCCTCAGGGCATCGGGGCTGTCCAGATCGACGTCACCGACGCCGACAGCGTCCTGCGCGCCCGCGACGAGGTCCTCGCCGTGCACCACGACCTCGACGTGGTGGTGACCATGTCAGGCGTCATGCTGATGGAGGATCTGCGCGATCCGGCTCACTTCGCCCAAGCCGAGACCACCATCGCGGTCAACCTGCTCGGGACCATCCGGGTGATCGACGCGTTCACCCCGCACCTGATCGCCCGCGGGAGCGGGAACGTCGTCACGGTGACCTCCGGCATCGCGTTCATGCCGTTCCCGCCGATGGCGACCTACGGCGCGAGCAAGGCCGGGGTCCACGCGTACACCGAAGCCCTGCGGGCGCACCTGGCTGGCACCGGCATCGAGGTGACCGAGCTGATCCCTCCCGCAGTCGCCACCGCTGGGCAGGAGAAGGTCAACCCTGCGGCCTTGCCGCTGGAGGGGTTCCTCGACGAGGTGATCGACCTCCTCACCGCCGACCCCACCCCGGACGAGGTCGTGGTCCAGGCCGCGCAGCGACTGCGGTGGGCCGAACGCGACGGCACCTACGCAGACCTCCTGCAGCAGCGCTCGCAGTCGCTGACCACCCTGGCCGGTCGCTGAGCGCCACAGCACCGCTCACCACCAAACGCCGCTACACGCTGCAGACGAGGCAACCAAGACGGCGGCGGGGGGGGGCTCCCGGCCTCGAGGGAGCGTGGTGCTGCCCGTCACCACGGACGGCCCCACCGAGCTGTCGCGCAGCCCACGCTGCGGTGGTGATCCCGACCGGCCGCCGACGTCCTGACGTGACGCGTCATGTCGTTGTCGACCTCCCGACGTCGTGTCGTTGTCGACCTCGCGACGGGACTCGCCAGTCGCACCACCGGGTGGTGAACCGTACTGGCGGTAACAATGCTTCCTGCCGGTCGCCGGGCAGCAGCGATCGGTCGTCCAGGTCGATGTGCACCAGCGGACTCCCGGCGATCCAGTCGTCGACCTCCCCGACGACGCCCTGCACGCCGCCGCGGTCGTCCGGGTGCCGCAGCTCCTCGACGATCTGACGCAGCACCCGCTCACGCGGGGCCGGATCGGCGATGGGAACGCCGGTGGCCGGCAGGTCGGCACGCAGACCGTGCTCGAGGTGCACGACGATCCTGGGGCGCCCCAGGACGTTGGCGTACCAGTCGCGCCGGGCCGGGGCCGTGGTCAGGCACGGCTCGTCGCCGGCGCGGTAGAACCGGATCTCGATCCGGTGCGCGCGCCCGGAGCGGGCGCCGCTCGTGCTCAGGTCGATGGACAGGGCCGCCCTGATGGCCTCGCGGTCCGGTCGAGGATCGGATCGGGGACCGAACCGTGGGCCGGGCCAGGGCTCAGGCATCGACCGCCTGTGCGGTCGTCTCCGCGGGCAACGCCGGGCCCAGCAGCAGGCCCCCGTCGACGACGAACTCCGCACCGGTGACGAAACCCGCCTGCGACGAGGTCAGCCACAGCAGCATGTCGGTGACCTCACGCGGCTGGGCCAGGCGCGGCACGGCGAAGGCGTCGGGCGAGTAGACCTGCGCGATCACGACGTCGGACCCGGGCACGGGGTCGTGGACGAACGGGGTGGAGACCACGCCGGGGTGCACCGAGTTCACCCGGATGCCGTCACGGCCCAGCTCCAGCGCGGCGGTGCGGGTCAGGCCCCGCACGGCCCACTTGGCGGCGGTGTACGGCGCGAAGAGCGCGGTGCCGACGTTGGCCATCGTGGAGACGACGTTGACGATGGACCCCCCGCCCGCGCGGCGCAGGGACGGGCTCACCGCCCGGATCCCCAGGAAGGGGCCGGTGGTGTTGACCGCGAACGCCCGCGCCCAGACCTGCGGGTCGGTGTGCTCGATCGGTGCCGGCGGGGTCTGCAGCCCGGCGTTGTTGACCAGGACGCTCACCGGGCCGAACGCCTCCTCGGCGGTCGCGACCGCCCGCGTCCAGTCGTCGGGGTCGGCGACGTCGAGGTGGACGAACGTGGCGCGCTCGCCCAGTTCGTCGGCCAGGGCCCGCCCGGCGTCGTCGCGCCGGCCGGCGATCACGACGCGGGCTCCCTCGGCGTGGTAGCCGCGGGCGTGGGAGGAGCCCATGCCGCCGGTGGCTCCGGTGATGAGGACGACGTCCTCGCTGAACCGCTTGTCCATGGCATTCCCCTCCATGAGGTGAGTGGACCAACTCACCTCATGGAGGATGGCTCGCCCCGTGCGGTGAGTCAAGCGGCTCACCATCGGATATCGTCGCTCCGTGCCCGGCGCGTCCTCCTTCCACCAGCGGGTCGCCGCGGACAAGCGGGCCGCGATCCTGGCCGCCGCCGCCGCGCTCTTCGGCACCCGGGGCTTCGCCCGCACCTCCCTGGCGCAGATCGCCACCGCGGCCCAGGTCTCCAGGGCCACCTTGTTCAAGCAGTTCGCGACCAAGGACGCCCTGTTCGACGCGATCGTCGAGCAGGCGTGGACACCACAGGCGCTGTCGACCGCGCAGCTCGACCCCACCGATCCGGAGGCCGGACTGCGCGCCCTGGGCACCGCGTACGCCGAGGTGATCGGCCGGCCGGCCACGGTCGGGCTCTTCCGCCTGGTCATCGCCGAGGCGCCCTCGTCCCCGGAGCTGGGGCGCCGACAGTTCGACCTGGGCAAGCTGCCGTTCTTCGAGGAGGTGCGCGGCTACTTCGCAGCCGCCGCGGACGCCGGCTCGCTCGATGTCCCGGATGCGACGGTGGCGGCCACCCAACTGCTGGGCATGATCTCGACCTTCGTGCTGTGGCCCAGGATGTTCCTGCTCGACTGGGACCCCGAGCCCGCTGCGGTGGCCCAAGCGGTGGAGGAAGCCGTGCTGACCACCCTGGCCCGCTACGGCGAGCAGTAGCCGGCAGCACCCGTCGGCACCGGCACCACGAAACCGCCTCGACCGCTGACCGACGTCGTGGTCACGGCGCCCCGGGGCGCGTCGACCCGGAAACACCGGCTCGCCGGGTGAGCGACAGAGCAGACGTGGTCCGCAGCCACACGCCGTCCAGCAGCAGCCGTTCGTCGAAGAGCACGCCCAGCAGCTCCCGCCCGGCCTTCCTCTCCACGACCAGCGAGCGCACCGAGGCAAGCCCCAGCTCGACCAGCTCGGTGCCCGCCGAGCTCGACGACAGCCTCACCCGCGCAGCAGCCGGCTCGGCCTCCAGCTCCACCCGCGCAGCGCCGCGCGTCAGCGAGGAGCGCCCGCAGACGCAGGGCCACGGACGGTGCAGCACCCCGGTGCCCCGGCACCAGCGAAGGCCCCGCGCCGACCCGTGGAGAGGGCGCGCTCTGCACAGGTCCTGCCGTCTTGATCGATCCGGCTGCGCGCCGGGCTCGCTGACGGGACAGTGACCTGAGCTGAGGCCCGGGACGAGTCCCCTCCCGCCCCGGGCCTCACGCTGCAGGTGCGGTGCCACCAGCGCACCACCTGGCAGCCGGTTCTGACCAGCCCGGCTGCCAGGCGGTGCCGGTCACAGCACCGGCACCGGTGACGGCATCAGCTCGACTGCGCCAGGCCGACCAGGTTGCCCGCCGGGTCGCGGAAGTGCGCTACCACCAGACCCGAGGGCGCCGTGACCGGGCCCATCACCCGCTGCCACCCCGTGGTCTCTGCCCGCTCCAGCGCCTCGGCCACATCGGGCACACCCACGTAGAACAACGCCCGCGGCTCGTACCCGGTCCCACCGCCCACGCCCCCGGGCACACCCGTGCCCTGCGGGGTGCGCCCGGGATCGGTGAAGCCGTACTCGTCACCGGCGCAGACCTCCACCGCCACCGGCTGGCAGGTCTCGAAGACCCACCCGAACAGCTGCCCGTAGTAGCTGCGCAGCGCGCCCGGGTCCTGCCCGATGACCTTGTCAAGGCCCGGGTTTGATGGAGACCTGCAACCGGCGCCTCCGAGAGGATGATGGTCTCCATGGCTGCGCCCAGGAAGTATCCCGACGAGCTGCGTGAGCGCGCGATCCGCCTGGCACTCGAGGCCCGCCGCGACCCGGCGACCAGGACCGGCGCGGTCAAGCGGGTCGCCGGCCAGCTCGGCATCAACGCCGAGACCCTGCGCAACTGCGTCGCCCAGGCCGAGGTCGTACCCCGCACGCGGGAGGTACCCCCATCCGGCGACCGGCCCGGCACCACGACGTCCGACGCGCAGCGGCTGGCAGAGCTGGAGAAGGAGGTGCGTGAGCTTCGTCGAGCCAACGAAATCTTGCGTCGCGCGTCGGCTTTCTTCGCGGCGGAGCTCGACCGCCCATCGCGCTGAGCGTCGAGTTCATCGACAGCAACAAGCAGGAGCTGGGAGTCGAGCCGATCTGCCGTGAGCTGCAGATCGCCCCCAGCACCTACTACGCCGCCCGCTGTCGTCCTCCCTCGGCCCGTGCGATCAGCGACCGAGCCGCCCTGGTCGAGATCGACGAGGTGCTCCCCCGCACGCGGGTGGTACCCCCAGCCGAGAACCTGCGCGTGTACGGGTCCAGGAAGCTGCACGCCGCGATCAACCACCGCCGCGCACAGCGCGCTGATCCAGGCGAGGAGCCGACCCGCATCGCGCGGTGCACCGTGGAGAGGTTGATGCGCTCAGCTGGGCTGCACGGGCTGCGCCGCAGCGGCAAGCCTCCGCGGACAACGGTTCCGGCTCCGCCCGATCACCGGCCGGACCTGGTGCAGCGCCGGTTCCGCGCCGAACGCCCGGACCGCCTCTGGGTCGCCGACATTCCCCCAGCGCGGGCGCTGGGAGGTGCCCCCACGCACATCCGCACGTGTTCGGGGTGGGTGTACGCCGCGTTCGTCACCGATGTCTGCACCCGACGCGTGGTGGGTTGGCAGGTCGCCACCCACCTGCGCACCGAGCTGGCTCTGGATGCGCTGCAGATGGCGTTCTGGGCCCGCCGGCGTGAGGGTGTGGACCTGAGGGGGTTGACGCACCACAGCGACAAAGGAGTTCAGTGCGTCGCGGTTCGCTACGGCGAGCGTCTGGCAGCCGAAGGCGCGGTCGCCTCGGTGGGATCCACCGGTGATTCCTACGATAACGCGATGGCGGAGGCGTTCAACTCCCTCTTCAAGGCCGAGTGCATCCGCAACCCCCACCTGCCCGGTCGCGAGGGTCCCTGGTGAGGCATCGACGACGTGGAGATCGCGGTGGCGGATGGGGGCACCTCCCACGAAGTGGGGGAACGTCGACTGGTACAACCACCGCCACCTGCACGGCGAGCTCGGCATGGTCCCGCCTGCTGAGTACGAAGCCCGCTTCGCCGACCACCCCATGATGATCACCGGCTGAGCGTTGCTTGACGCCCTCTACCGAACCCGGGCCTTGACACGCCGCGGTGGCCGAGGCGAACCCCGGCGGGCGCTGGAGCACCCCCACCGACACTGCTCGCCTCGTCGGCTGGCTGCTCAGCAACGACGCGGACTGGGTCACCGGACAGACCATCGCCTCCGACGGCGGCTGGTCGTCCCGCTGACCATCAGTGCTGTGGTCTGCGCACGAAGCCCCCTGGCGGCTTCGCGATCATCCCGCGGCCCGGGGGCGATCGCAGTCGGTAGCGACGCCCGCCGGCGCCCCGGCCACCGGCCTGGCCCGACTGGTACCACGGCGGTACCATGAGCTCATGGCGATGACCCTTCGACTGACCGACGAAGAGACCGACGCCCTGCGCCGCCGCGCTGAGCAGGAAGGCCGCTCCATGCAAGAAGTCGCCCGCACCGCCATCGGCGAGTACGTCTCCGACCGCCCCGCCCGCCTGCGTGCGGCCATCGACCGGGTGCGCACCGAGGACGCCGAACTCCTCGCCCGCCTGGCGCGGTGACCCAGCCAGAGCACCCGATCGACCACCTGTCCACCGAGGACCTGCTCGAGATCGCCGCCGGTGTCGTCGAGGACGTGCAGGTCCGCGACCTGGGCCTGCTCGCCTCGGCAGCAGCCCGCCCCCGCACCACCGTCTTCGGCCGCGAGGCCTACCCCACCCTGGCTGACCAGGCCGCCGCCCTGATGCACTCCCTGGCCCGCAACCACCCGCTGGTCGACGGCAACAAGCGCCTGGCCTGGTCCGCGGCGCGCGTCTTCTGCCTGCTCAACGGCACCGACCTGGTCATGGACGTCGATGACGCCGAGCAGATGGTCCTGGCCGTAGCCGCTGGCGATCTCGATGCTGCGGAACTGGCGAAGGTGATCGATCAGCACCTCGGGTGAGAACGCGCGGTCATCCTGCTGGCCAGGACGTCTCCGGCCACCCGGATCCGTCGACCGGCGCGAGGTGCTGACCTCACAAGGTGCCCCCCGCCGAGGGACAGGAGCCAGGATGCAGCAGGCACAACCAGCACCGGTTGAGGTCGACACCCACGACGGCAGCAGCGAGCACGTCGCCACCGTCCTGCCCGGGCGCGGCTACACGTGCGACGCCCCGTTGCTGCACCACACCCGCCTGCTTGCTGCACAGCCGCGGCTTCAGCGTGCGCACCGTGCGCTGGCCCACCCCGCCCACCCCCGCGCAGCTGCTCGACCTCGCTCCCGGCCTGCTCGACGCCGTGCGGGCCCGCACGCACCTGGTGGTGGCCAAGTCGCTGAGCACCCGGCTGCTGCCCCTGGCCGTCCAGCGCGCCCTGCCAGGCGTCTGGCTCACCCCGCTGCTGCGCGAGCCGCAGGTGCGCCGCGCCGCCGAGCGAGCCACGGCGCCGACCCTGCTCGTCGGCGGCTCCGCCGACCCGTACTGGGACGCGGCCGCTGCCGCCGCGTGGGGGCAGCGCGTGCTCGAGGTGGCCGGCGCCGACCACTCGATCGAGGTCCCCGGAGAAGTCGGCGCCTCCTTGCGAGCCCTGCAGACGGTCGTGACCGAGATCGAGGACTTCCTCGACACCCTGCCCTGAAGCGCGCAGCCATCCCGCGTTGTGCGCGCTGTCGCAAGTGGTCCACGACGTCACGCTCTTGTCGAAATGCGCGACGTCCCCGTACCGCACCTGTCGTCAGCTGATGGCGTAGCCAGCCATCGCCACCGTGCCGGCAGCGGGCAGGACCCCCAACTCGACACCGGGATCCCCATCGACCAGGGAGAAGTCGGTCGTGCTGACGGCCCCCTCGGGCGTGCAGTCCAGGACCAGCCGCGTCGCCTGCCCTGACGTGCTCGATGCCGGCAGCGGCGCCGTGGCGGTACCGGCTGCGAGGCGGGTGGTGACGGTGAGCGAGCCGTTGCCGACGCAAGCCACGCGCACGTGGTGCACGCCGGCCCGTAGGACGTTGAACCCGTTGACCGCGGTGAAGCTCCGCACCTGCCACCCCTCGGCGGTGTCGGCTCCGGTCGCCACCTGGAGCTGGCTGAGACCGACCGCGCTGGAGGGGGCGGGGAAGACCTGCTTGAGGGTCTGAGCGTCGTGGGCGAGCTCGGCGCGGTGATCACTCGCCCGTGCTGTGCTCGCCGGCGAGGTCCGCGGTTCACCGCCGTAAACGTGCCCGGCGCTACAGCCGGTCAGCCCAGCCAGCAGAACCAGCCCAGCCGTGACGCCACGTCCGCTCCTCATGGTCGAACGATGGCAGGCGAGCGCCGGGATGTCCGGCGTTCGCTCGTTGCCACCCTGGGTGGTGGTGCCCCTGTCACGGTCATGCCGCGGGCCGTGCTGTGCACGGTCATGGCACTGGCCAGGACGTGGACGACCTCACGGTCTTGTCGAACCGCGCAAGATCGTCAGGAGCCTTGCGCGGGCCGCAGGACCTACTCCGACGACTCCCCAGACCGCAGGTGACGCTCCAGCGCGGCGACCTAGTCAGGGCCCACCACCGGCTCGAAGTCCAGGTGCTCGCTGGGGTGCATCCCCGCCCCTGAGCCGGGCAGCACCACCAGCCACGCAGCCTCCGGCCCGAACCAGGACGCCTGCCCGGCTGTGCCCACCTCCAGCCGGTCCTGCGGGTCGGTGGACTCCCCCGCCGGGACCACCCGCACCCACTGCCCCTCCTCGCCGTACGGCGGCCTGGGTACCAGCACCTGCAGGTGCTCCCCGGCGATGCGCTCCACCGGCACGCCGAAGACCCGGGCCGCGTCCTCGCGCGCCACCGCGCGCACCTCGCCTGTCCATCGGGTGGCGCCCACCAGCACCTCACCCTCGGGACCCTCGACGAGCACCGCGTAGGAGCGGTCCGGCTCGTGGCGGACTCGGGCCCGCACGTGCAGTGGAGCATCAGCCATCTCAAGATCATCCTTCATGCGCGCCGCTCCCACCAGGGCCGTACACGCGCGGTCATGGCGTGCTCAACGCGCGATCACGACCAGCCGAGACGTTCGCCCGTGTCGAAGAGCACCACCCCTTGGAGCACTGCTCGGGCGCCGGGCACACCGGCGCCGTGCAGGACACTGACCCCGTGCCGCAGCGCGAGGAGTCGAGCACCGTGGCCCGACTGCAGGAGAGCATCGACGCCGTCCTGCTCCCGCGCGGGTTCGCCCCCGGGTCGGCCGGCGCCTCCGACAGGCACCGCCAGATCATCTGGTGCGCGGCCGCTGACGACTTCGCCGCTCGCTTCCCCGCGCTGCCGGTCAGCCAGGAGCCGCCGCAGGGCTGGGCCAGCATGTGCACCGACGTCGTCGTCGACCTCGTCGACGTGGCCGTCGACGACGATGACGTGGCCAGCGCCGGCGGCGACTGGCGCTTGAGCGGCGTGAACGTGGAGGGCCACCCCCTGGACCGGCTGTTCGCCGGCCTCGGTCTGAGCGCCACCGCCGAGCGCGCCGGTGCCCTGATGGGTTCCAGCGCGCACGAGTGCCTCACCCGGCTGCCACCGCTCTTGCTCGAACTGCTGGAGGGGGCCACCTCGCAGCGTTGAGCGCCCTGGTGCCACTGGCGGGCGCACGGTCATCCCGCTGGGCGCGCGATCGAGTCAGCACCGGCGGTCGTCACCCAGCCTCGGCGAAGCGCTGCACGTAGCGCCGCTGCCACGGCATCTCCACCGCACCCCGGTGGTAGGCCTCGCGCACGTGAGCGATGGCCGCCCGCGCCGGCAATCCGTCCAGCACCACCAGGCACGCCAGGGCGGTGCCGGTGCGCCCCGCACCACCTGCGCAGGCCACCTCCACCCGACTGCCCTCAGCGGAGCACCACGCCCAGCGCAGCGCCTGAAGAGCACCGGCACGATCCGTGGGCACCCAGAAGTCCGGCCAGCGCACCCACCGCGACGGCCACGGCACGGGCGCCGGCGTCCTGCCCAGCAGGTACACGCCGACCTCGGGGACAGGGCCGGGCGGCGTTCCAGCGCGCAGCCCGCGCCCTCGCACCAGCCGCCCGCTGGGCAGGATCAGCACACCCGGCACATCCCGGTTCCACGATCCGCTCACTGCAGCACCGTAGGCACGACCCCGCCGCAGGAAACAGCCACGACGTCACGGACACGGCCGAGGTGCCCGGCGCGAGTCCGCCACCGATGAGCTGGGCACCCCGCCTGGTGCAGCCGGTGCTCACGCGCTGACCACGCGGCCCCGGGTCGTAGTGGTGCGGTAGCGCGAGCGCAGCAGCTTCACCTCCAGCTCGGCCTGCTGCGCGCGCTCACCAGCGCCGTACTGCCCGTGCACCATCACCGCGTGCAGCTGCGCGCGCTGCAGGCGGTGGTACAGCCGCGCGGCACGTCGCCCGTGCTGCCTGCGCACCGCCCGGCGCAACGCCCGCCGGCGGCGCAGCGAGGCCAGCGCGGCACGCTCGTCGTCGGTGAGGACCTGCGAGTCGTGCACGTAGTGCTCGGCCAGCACGCTCAAGGTGCTGGCCTCCTCACGCCCGGCCAGTCGCCACAGCAGCGCCCCGACGGCCAGCAGCGGCACCCCGCGCAGCGGGATCGTCCACCACGCGCCCAGCAGCAGCGGGGAGTTCCACAGGAAGTGGAAACTCCACGCCAGCGCGAAGCAGCCGATCGCCACCGCCAGGCGCCGGGCCAGCGCAACGCGCGGGCGGGCCACGACGTAGCCGACGCCGAAGGCGGCGACGGAGGTGAACAGGGTGTGGCTCCACAGCCCCGAGAGCACCCCGCGCCCGAAGAGCATGCTCAGCACGGGTACCACCTGGTTGGCGCTGTCGGCGCTCAAGGCGGTGTTCAGGGTGTAGTCCAAGTCCTCGATCACCTGGAAGCCCAGGCCGACCACGGCGCCGATGACGACCACGGACAGGATCGTGCGGAACTGGGTGCGCGCGATGAGGACCAGCAGGACCACGCCGAGGACCTTCAGCAACTCCTCGGTGCTGGGCCCGGCGATGGCCGCGATCCACGGCCAGGTGGGCCCCCGCGTCTTGGACAGCGCCGAGATGATGGCGGTGTTGGCCGGGACGGCCAGGTACAGCGCGCCCAGCCCGCCCCAGGCGAAGGCCAGGGCGAAGCCCAGCGGGGGGTGCTGGGCGAACAGGTCCAGCCAGCGGAAGAACAGCAGCGGGATCGCGGTGTAGGCGCCCCAGACGAGCAGGCCCAGCACGATGGTGGTGGGCACCACCCGCCAGCCGTCGTAGAAGAGCGGGCCGACGATGAAGGCGCCGTTGACCAGGAAGACCACCAGCAGCCAGAACGCGGCCCGGCGCGGCTGGACGAAGCCGTCCACCCCCACCGGCCCGCGCACCCGCGCCGGCTGCTCCAGGTCGATGGTGCTCACGCCACCGCCCCCACGCCCCGAGCGCCCCGCGCCTCCGAGGAACCCCAGGCACCTGGATCGCCTGGACCGCCTGGATCGCCCTGGGCGTCCTGCACGCGGATGCTGGCGAGCATCTCCTGCATGTCCTGCAGGGCCTGGGTGAAGACCTCGCTGGTGGCCGAGCCGGTGAGCTGCACGGCGCGATCGGCCTGCTCGTCCACCGCGATCCACACCCGCGCCTGGCTGGTGGCGGTGATCAGGGAGTACGTCACCCCGGACAGCTCCGTGGTGCTGAAGGCGGCGTCATCACCCAGCAGCCGCGCACCGGCGATCTCGCTCTCGATGCCCTGGGTGCGCTGGACGAACTCGCCGGTGGTTCCGCTCCAGAGCGTGGCGGCGATGTTCAGCTGGGCGCCGGCGGCCACCAGCAGCACCTGCGCGCTGTCCTCGTCCTGGCTGCTGCCGGCGCTGTCCAGGTACCAGCCGGCGTCGGGCACCACGCTCAGGCCCGGTGCCACCTGCAGGCGCTCACCGGCCGGCACCGGCCGCAGCGGTTCGTCGATCTGAGCGTCGATGGTGATCGTGGTGGCGAGGTAGGCGACGATCACCGCCAAGACGGCCAGGGTCCCGGGCCAGGTGCGGTACGGCTCGCGCCGAGGCAGTTCGGGCAGGCCGGGCACCGTGGACGTGGACGTGCGGTCGGTCATCGCCATGGCCATCCCCCTGGAGCCGCGTGCGCCCAGCATGACCAGCACGGTGCACCCAGCGCAATGCCCCGCGACGCGGCGTGACACGCGGGTGACACCCGGGTGGCAGCAGTGCGCCAGCACCTGGCACGGCGCAGTGGCCCCGGGTCGAGCCCGGGACTGCCCCAGGTCCGGTTGACTCTGACCTGTGAGGATCACGGTCCTCGCTGGAAGGATGAGCTCCGTGTCCAAGCCCTTTCCCGCCGAGTTCCGCCGGGACGAGAGGCACCTCCCACGCAGTGGGGGAATCGCCGTCGCGCGCCAGAGCGGGTGCTCGCGCGCCGAGGTCGCCCGCAGCTTCGGCATCTGACGAGTCCTGCCCGGGACGCTGGATGAAGATCGCCGACCGCGAGGACGGCCCGACCGACTCACCCGGTGCTCCAGCGACAACCGCGCAGGCCGATGCCGAGCTGCGCGAGCTGCGCAAACGCAACAAGCTGCTGGAGCAGGAGAACGAGATCCTGCGCCGGGCGACGGCCTGCTTCGGCCGCGACACGCTGCCAGGACGATCTTCCCCCACTGCGTGGGAGGTGCCCCCTCCGAGCACCCCACCGCTGAGGGCAAGCTCTACCTCTGCGCGGTCAAGGACGCCTGCTCCAACCGCATCGTCGGGTACTCCACGGATGCGCGGATGACCGCCGATCTGGCGGTGCGGGCACTGTCCAACGCCCTCGCGCTGCACGGGCACGCCGACGCCTTGGAACTGACGGTTGACTCCGACAGGGAGGCAGTTCCGCTCACACCGCTACCTGCGTGCGATCTCGGCGGCACGGGCGCGAGGGTCGATGGGCCGGGTGGGTACCGGCGCGGACGACGCCGCTGGGGGCACCTCCCAGGCCCTGGCGTGGGGGAGAGTCCTTCTTCACACTGCTGCAGAAGAACGTCCTGAACCGCCGGCGTCGCCAGCAGGCGCTGGGTCGACTCACCCCCATCGAGTACGAGACACGCCTCCACGCCGCTCACGCGGCTTGATCGCCCCTACCGACGAGGGTCAACGACGGGGCAGTTCACCGTGCCGCTCCAGTGCGGCGGCATCGGCGCGCCGCTGCTCGTGCAGCATCTGCAGGTCGCCCTCCAGCGCGGCAGCAACGTCGGCAGCGTACCGGCGCACCAGCGCCAGGTGCCGGTAGGCCTGCACCCCCGCAGGTGCCGGGCCGGTGCCGCACAGGACTCCGACCACCTCCCCGCCGGCACCGCGCAGGGGGACACCGAGGCAGGTGCCGATGCCCAGTCGGTGCACCACCGGCCGGGCGGCGTAGGCGGGCACCGCGACCACATCCGAGGCGACCTGCGGCCCCAGTCCGGCGATCACGGCGTGGCGGATCGTGTCGGCGCAGGGCGTCTGCTCCCTGGGGCGCACACCACCCCAGGCACTGGGCTGGTCACCGAGCCGCGCTTCGGGCTGAGCACCGAGCTGCTCAACGGGCTGGCTACCGGCTCGCTGATCTGCGATGACCGCGCAGGGCAGCGAGCGCGTCGCCAGCACCGTGCACTGCCCGTCCTGGATGCGCGCCAGCAGCCAGGTGGGCGAGCCGCTGCTGCTGGCCAAGGCGCCGCACGGGTGAGGCACCCGCGGTGCCAGCGATCGCTTCGAGGAGGACCCTGCCAGCCGGAATCCGGACCAGGGAGCAGAAGCGGGCACTCCTGCGCGCACGGCACCGGCCCACCCACGCCCCCTCCACGCACTCGGCGCACGCGTTCGACCTGCGCACCTGGTCCGTGCACCACAGCCGCTCCCGCCCACCTGCTCCGGCCCGTCCGCTCCCGCCCGTCGCACTCCCGCCCGTCGCACTCCCGCCCGTCGCGGCGGACCGGCGGACCACGCCCCTCCTCGGGACACTTCCCGGGGCTTGCTCCGAGCGCACCGACGACCGCGACCGTGCTTGCACCCGCGCACCGTGCCCGCGACCGGGGCCTTCAGCGGCTGTCCGGGTGATGCCCGGTGTCAGCTCGCAGCACCGTGGGAACCCTCACCACCAGCACCACCTGGTTCCCACCGCCCCGGCACCGGCGCCCGCTCCGTGCGGGTCCCGCCCAGCGCGCGAGCCGTGAACACCCACCAGCACCCCCGTCCACCGGAGAGCCGACGTGGAGCAGCACCAGCAGCTGATCGTCACCAGCATCGTCGAGGACGTCGAGGTCCTGCTCAGCGCCCGGCGCGTCCGCCTCACGTTGACCGCCCAGACCACCCCTGTCGATCAGAGGGCACCCACCGGTGAAGCAGGACCGGCGGCCGCAGCGGTACCGGCCACCTGAGCCGCTGGCACGAGGTGGCGCTGCTCCCGCTGACGTCGGCTGCGTGCTCACGGGCGAGCACAGCAGGTGCAGCAGCGGGGCGCGGAGGCCGGGACCCTCCTGCGCGGTCAAGCGCCACCGCGCAGGTCCTGCGGTGGCGCAGGGGCAGCGACCGCAGGGGTCGGCGAGCGCGGGTGCACCTGTGTCCGCACGCGTGCTGCGCGCGGTCACGACGAGGGGTCCTCCTCGTCCGGTTCGGGCGCGAATGCGCGCAGGGCGGCTAACAACGCGCCTGGAGATGACTAGCAATTTTATTCAGGACTAGGTACTGCGCGCCGATCAGCTAGAAGACCCAGCACGTCCAAGAGGAGGCGTCCATGAGTGGCAAGCTCCCCCGTACCGCCCGGGGACGCGTCGTGCCGACCCGCGCAGCAGCGCCGCGGCACCTGATCGCGGCGCTCACCTGCGCTGCCGTGGCGATGGGGACGTTCATCGACCCCGTCGGCGCTGCCCGAGCCCTCGCGGCGGCGACCACGCCCGTGGCCGGCGCCACCACGCCTCCCTACACCGGCACTGCGACGTCCTCCCTGGCGACCGTGCGCGCCGACGTCCTGGGCGGTGTCAGCCTGGCTGCGGTCTCGCTGGGCAGCAGCGCCAGCTCCGCGCACCGCACCGGCACACCGCGCTCGAGCGCCTCGGTGACCAGCGCGGGCGTCGGCGCGCTGGGGCTGAACCTCCCGGTCGGCACCAACGAGCAGACCGCCCCGGCCGACAACCCCGCGCCCCGGGCGCAGGAGCTGGCCGGCCTGGACCTGCTGGGCATCGCGAAGCTGGGCGCCCTGGGCACGAGCACGCACGCGCGCTGGCTCGGCGACGGCCTGTGCGCGCCCGCCGGCACGCCCCTGGCTCGCACCGAGACCACCACCACCGGGCTCGACGTCTCCGTCGCCGGCGTCGCCTCCGTGGTCGACACCGGCGCGCTGAGCACCAGCACGAGCACCGGCTTGACCGGTACGGGCGCCCGCCGCGCCGTCACCTCCACCAGCTCCAGCGGACGGACCACGGTGGCCCTGCTGGACGGGCAGGTCAGCGTGACGCTCTCCGAGGCGAGGCTGACCGGCGTGAACCCCGGCAGCGGGACGACGACGCAGTACAGCGCCCCCCGGGCGACGGTCCGGGTCGGCGGCGGCGCAGCCGTCGACCTCGTCCCCGGAGCGCAGGCCCGCACCTTCACCGCCGGCCTGGGCCGGGTCGCGCTGGCCCTGAACGACCTGCGCGGCAGGACCTCCGGCACCGTCCTGGACGTCAGCGTCGACGTGCTGCCCCTGCCCCTGGTCGGGCCCGCCGCCTCCGTCGACGTGGGCCTGTTCCCGCTCAGCGTGGCCGCCAGCGCCCCGGCCGGCGGCGTGGACTGCAGCCTGCCCGCACCCGCCACCGCCTCCCCGGCGACCGGTTCCGTCACCGCCGACAGCACCCCCGCCGTCACCGGCTCCGGCGTCCCCGGCGCCACCGTGACGCTGCACGCCCAGGGCGAGACCACCGCCGCGGGCACGGCCACCGTGGGCCCCGACGGCACGTGGAGCATCGACAGCTCGACGCGTCCCGAGGGCACCACCACCTTCACCGCCACCCAGGGCTTCGACGGCAACACCTCCCCCGCCTCGGCGGCGACCACCGTCACCGTCGACACCACCGCCCCGGCGGCGCCGGTGATCCACGCACCCGCCGGCCCGCACGTCGGCACCGGCCTGACCCTCTCCGGCACCGCCGAGCCCGGCTCCACCGTGCTCGTCACCGACGGGCGCACCCCCGCCACCACCTGGGGCCCGGTGCAGGTGCACGCCGACGGCACGTGGCACGTGCCGGTCGCCAACCTGCCCGAGGGCACCACCACGTTCACCGCCACCGCGACCGACGCCGCGGGCAACACCTCGCCCGCCTCCACGCCCGTCCCGGCCACCGTCGACACCACCGCCCCCGGCGCCCCCGCCGTCACCTCCGTGACCGACGGGGAGTTCCTGCGCACCGGCCCCGACGCCCTCGCCGGCACCACCGAGGCCGGCGCCACCGTGCTCGTCAGCGTCGACGGCGGCGCCCCGCGGGCAGCCGTCGTCGAGGGCGGCCGGTGGACCCTGGACCTGGGCGGCCGCCTCGGGGACGGCGCGCACTCCGTCACCGCCGTCGCGCACGACGCGGCCGGCAACGTCAGCGCCACCTCCGAGCCCGTCCGCTTCACCGTGGACTCCGTGGCCCCGAACGCGCCGGTCGTGCTCACGCCCACCGACGGCAGCACCGTGCGCGACGCCGCCGTGACCGTCACCGGCCTGGGCGAGCCCGGCGCCACCCTGAGCGTCACCGGCCTGGGCGGCGCCGCGAGGCCGGTCGTCGTCGGGCCGGACGGCTCCTGGAGCGTCACCGGCACCCTCGTCGAGGGGGTCAACACGCTGGGGGTCACCCAGCGCGACGACACCGGGAACACCTCCGGCGAGACGACGGTCACCGCCACCCTCGACACGGGCGTCGCCACCGGCCCCGTCGCGCAGCCGGTGGTCGCCGCCCAGGTCGACCCGCCGGACACCGACGGCCGCGTCGACCTCGCGGGCACGGGCGAGCCGGGCGCGAGCGTCGACCTGTACTCGGGCGAGGAGCTGATCGTCAGCGGCGCCAGGGTCGGGACCGACGGGTCCTGGACGGCCGCGCGGGTCGAGCTCGGCGACGGCGCGCACGTCGTCACCGCGCGCCAGAGCACCGGCACCGGGCCCGACGCGCTCGTCCTGACGTCCGCGCCGGTCGTGGTGACCGTGGACGTGACGGCTCCGGCCGCCCCGCTGGTCGAGACGCCCGTCGACGGCTCCGCGCTCTTCACCGGCACCGCCGTCGTCAGCGGCAGCGCCGAGCCCGGCGCCACCGTCACCCTCCTGGTGAACGGCGCGCCGGCGGGCACCACCACCACCGGGGGCAACGGCTCCTGGTCGCTGCTCGTCCACGACCTGCCCGAGGGCGCGGTGACCATCTCCGCCACGGCGACCGACACCGCCGGCCACGGCTCCGGCCGGGTCGAGACCCGGGTCACCGTCGACACCACCGCCCCCGAGGCACCGACCATCGACTCCCCGCCCGCCGACCACCCCGTGCCCGGCCCCGTCGCCGTGAGCGGCACCGCCGAGGCCGGCGACCTGCTCGTCGTCGACGAGGACGGCCGCGAGATCTACCGGGGCACCGTGCCCGCCGGGCCGTGGAACATCACGGACCTGGTGGAGTTCAGCGACGGCCCGCACGTGATCGAGGCCGTCACCGTCGACGCCGCCGGCCGCACCTCGCGCACCACCGTGCGGACCTTCACCGTCGACACCCGGGCCCCCGCGGCGCCGCTCGTCACCTCCCCGCAGGGCAGCGCCACCGTCGCCACCGGCACCCCGGCGATCACCGGCCTGGCCGAGCCCGGCGCCACCGTGACCGTCACCGGCCCCGGCGGCTTCGAGGAGAGGACCACCGCCGACGGCACCGGCCGCTGGACGATCGGGGCCACCGGCACCGACCTGCCCGACGGGCGGGTCACCGAGCTGCAGGTCACCCAGATCGACCCCGCCGGCAACACCTCGCCGCCCACCGCCGTGCAGGTGGAGGCGGACCGCACCGCCGACGCGCCGACGCTCACCGGCGTGCCCACCGGCCCGACCCGCGACACCACCCCGCAGGTGGGCGGCACCGCCGAGCCCGGCGCCACCGTGACCGTCCTGCTCGACGGCACCCCCGCCGCCACCGCGACCGCGGGCGGCGACGGCACCTGGAGCGCCGACCTCGACCCCCTGGCCGACGGTGAGCACCGCGTCAGCGCCCAGCAGGTGGACGAGCTCGGCAACCGCTCGCCCGCCTCCGCCCCGGTCGTGCTGACCGTGGACACCGTCGCGCTGCCGCCCGCGATCAGCAGCCCGCGCGCGCTGGACAGCGCGCCCGGGGACACCACCGTGACCGGCACCGGCGAGCCCGGCGCCACCGTCACGGTCAGCGAGGGCGGCACCGCCCTCGGCCGCGCCCGCGTGCGGGACGACGGCACCTGGTCGCTGACGCCGACGACGCCGCTGCCCGCGGGCCCGCACGTCCTCAGCGCCACCCAGCAGGACGCCGCCGGCAACACCTCGCTGCCGACCGCCTCCGTGCCGTTCACCGTCACCGCCACCGCCGCGCCCCCCGCGCCCGACGCCCCGGACGCGCCCACCATCACCTCGCCCACGGGCGGGCGGGTGCAGCGCCCCGTCGTCGTCAGCGGCTCGGCCCCGGCCGGCACCACCGTGGTGCTCCACGACGGCGCCAGCGCCGTCGGCACCACCACCGCGGACGGCGACGGCGGCTGGACCGTGCGCCCCGACCTGGCCACCGGCCAGCACGTCCTGACCGCCCGCGCGATCGACGCCGAGGGCCGCACGTCGCCGCTGTCCGGCGCCGTCGTGCTCACCGTCGCCGACCCGGCGCCGCCCGCCGCGCTGGCCGCGCCGGAGATCACCGAGCCCGCCGACGGCAGCACCGTCGCGACCTCCTCGCGGATCGCCGGCACCGGCGTCGACGGCACCGTGCTGACCCTGTTCGTCGACGGCGCCCCCGCCGGCACTACCACCGTCGAGGGGGGCGCCTGGGCCCTCACCGCGGCGCTGAGCCCGGGCCGGCACGTCCTCACCGCCCGCCACAGCGACGCGCAGGGCGCGGTGTCCGGGCCGTCCAACGCCGTCACCGTGACCGTCGAGGCGGCCACCGGCACCCCCCGGGCGCCGGCCGCGCCGACCATCACCGCGCCCGCGCAGGGCGCGGACGTCGAGGAGGACTTCACCGTCACCGGCACCGGCACCCCCGGCGCCCGGGTCGTCCTGTCCGTCGGGGGCGAGCCGCAGCCCGCGGTGACCGTCGCGGCGGACGGCACCTGGGGCGTGCGCGTCACCGGCGCGCGCGGCCTGGTCCTCGTGTCCGCCACCCAGAGCGCGGACGGCGCGACCTCCCCCGCGGTCGTGCTCGCCGTCCTGGCCCCGCTCGACGGCGCCGGCACCGCCTCCCCCGCCGTCACCTCCCCGCGCAGCGGCGCGACGGGCACCCCGGTGCGGGAGGTCAGCGGCACCGGCACCGACGGCGCCACCGTGCAGGTGTTCGTCGACGGCACCCCCGCCGGCACCGCCGTCGTCCGCGACGGCGAGTGGGCGGTGCAGCTCCCCGAGGCCCTGGCCCCGGGCGCGCACGTCATCACCGCGACGCAGAGCGTCGAGGGCACCACCTCGCAGCCCTCCCGGGAGGTCGTCCTGGTGGTCACGAGCACCACGACCACGCCGACCCCGCCGACCACGCCCTCCCCCGACCCGTCCACCACCCCGTCCCCGAACCCGTCCACCACCGTCCCCAGCACGCCCTTGACCGCGCTGAGCGCCCCGCGGGTGACCTCGCCGGCCGACGGCGGCACCGTCCAGCAGCCCGCGCTCGTGCGGGGCACCGGCTCGCCCGGCGCCGTGGTCGTCGTCCGCGAGGCCGGCGTCGAGCTCGGCCGCACCACCGTGGCCGCCGACGGCACCTGGACCGTGACGCCCTCCCCGGCGCTCACCCCGGGCCGGCACGCCGTGTCCGTGCTCCAGACCGGCCCGGCCGGGCTCACCTCCCCGGCCACCGGGGTCTCCTTCGACGTCGTCCCGCTCGACGCGGCCCCCGTCATCCGCCGGCCGGTGCGCGGGTCCACCGTCACCGCACCGCTCGTGGTGGCGGGCACCGGCCTGGAGGGCGCCACGGTGACCGTGCTCGTCGACGGCCGCCCCGCCGCCACGGCCACGGTGACCGGCGGGCGCTGGGCGGCGACGCTGACCGGCCTGAGCGCCGGCACGAGCCCGACGCTGACGGCCGTGCAGCAGCCGGCCGGCGGGGGGACCACGACCACCTCCGAGGCCGTGCCCGTCACGGTGCGCGCTCCCCTGGCGCAGTCCGCGGTGACGATCACCACGCCGCTGGACGGCACCCGCACCCGCGACGGCCGCCTGGTCGTCGGCGGCACCGGCCGCCCCGGCACGACCGTCACGCTGCGCGACGCCTCCGGGGTCGTGGCCACCGCCACCGTCATGGACGGCGGGCGCTGGCTGACCGCGCCCGACCCGGCGCTGACGCCCGGGACGCACGCCCTCGTCGCCAGCCAGCCGGGCCTGAGCGGCGGCGCGGAGACCTCGGGCACCACCACCGTCGTCGTCGACCCGGCGGCGTGGACCGCCCCGACGTTCGACACCCCCACCGACGGTGCGGTCTCCCCGCTGTACCGGCCGGTGCTGGGCGGTGCCGGCGAGCCCGGCGCGACCCTGACGGTGCGCACCTCCGGCGGCGTCGTCCTGGGCACCACCCCGGTGCGCCCCGACGGCCGCTGGCAGCTGACGCCCGCAGCGGACCTGCAGGTCGGCGACAACCTGCTCACCGCGGTGCAGACGATGGGCACCCTGCGGGCCGAAGCGCCCCCGATGGTCGTGACCGTCGACCCGCAGGCACCCACCGGGCCGCTGATCACCACCCCGCAGGACCTGCACGTGAGCGACGACGAGGAGATCCTCATCTCCGGCACCGGCCACCCGGGCGGCTCGATCGTCGTGCGGCGCGGTCGCGGCGACGCCATCGGCTCGGCCACGGTCGGCGCCGACGGCACCTGGACGCTCGGCATGGTCGCTCACCTCGAGGGCGTGCAGTCGCTGATCGCCGAGCAGACGGTGGCGTACGAGCTGGTGCAGCAGCAGCGGTCGGCGTCCGGCACGGGCACCGGCAGCGGGCTGCGCCTGCTGTCGGCAGGCAGCGGCGCCCGCCTGCTGGCCGAGGCCGTGCAGGTGCCCCCGTACCGCTCGATGTCGCAGTTGGTGCGGGTCATCAACCCGGTCGGCGACCCGGAGACGCCCCCCACCGGCACGCCCACCCCGGGCAGCGGCACCCCTGGCACCGGTACGGGAACCCCCGGCACCGGCACCCCCGGCACCCCCGGCACCCCCGGCACCGGTACCCCCGGCACGCCCACCCCCGGCACCGGTACCCCCGGCACCCCGGGCACCCCGGGCACCCCGGGCACCCCGGGCACCCCGGGCACGGGCGGCGGGCGCGCGCCCGGCACCGCTGCAGCCGGTGCGCTCGGCACGGCCACCGGCGCCCGCACGGGCACGGCGGTCGCCGGCGGCAGCACCGCCCGGGTTCCGGGCGCGACCGGCTCCCGCACCGCGTCGCCGGTGCGCGGGCCGGCCGCACAGCGCCTGGCGCACACCGGCGCCGACCTGCGCGCCCTGCACCTCGGGGCGGCTCTGCTGGTCCTCGGCGCGGCACTGGTCCTGCTGACCCGGCGGCCGCCGGCGCCGGTGCGGGCGGGTGCGCCCACCGTTCCCGCCGCGCGCGGGGCCGACGCGGCCCCCCGCTCGGCGCGGGCACCCCGCGAGGCCCCGGCACGAGGCACCTCCGAGCAGGCGCAGCGCTCCGCGGCCCCGGCCGGCGGCACGAGCAAAGCGCGGGCGGCGCGGCGCACGGGCGGTGCCGCACCGGGCAGGGGCCCGTCAGGTACCGCGGACGGCGAACGGCCCACGGCGTGAGCCCGGCCGGGAAGACCCCTCGGGTCCGCCGACCGGGATCCTCCCGGCGGGTCCTCCTGCCGAGGTGCGGCCATCTGCCGGCACGTCGCCGTGGACCCTGACGTGCGCGTGCGCCTCCTGACGACTCCTTCGTCACCGGCCCCGGTGATGCGCACCACCGGGGCCGGGGTGGGCGCCTGGCCGCACACCGCCGCACCTGCGGGCCGACGCTCCTGCAGCAGTGGCTGCACGAGCGTGGCCCGCACCTGAAGGGCCCACCGGTGCGGGCCGTCGAGGTGCTGCTGAACAGCCAGCAGGTGCGCACCACCCGGCGATGCCGTTGAGCAGCACCGGACCGGGCACACCGCACCGGGCGCACCGCACCGGCGGCGGAGTCGACCAGCGGCACGGTGGTCGGCTGCGAGGCCGTGGCCGGCCTCCGGGACGTGGGCCTGGGCGCGCGACCGGACCACCGGGCCGCTGCCGAGCGCCAGTGCTCAGCACTCTCACCCAGCACCAACGATCAGCAGTGACGATGAGATCAGGAGAAGCAGACCACGATGAAGAAGTTCCGCTGCGGTGACGTGGTGCCCGGCTGCACGCGCGCCTTCACCGGTTCCGCCGACGAGATCCTGCTGGCGGTGGCCGCTCACGCCCGCGCCGAGCACGGTCTGAGCCAGGTGCCGGCCGAGCTCGTGGCGCAGGTCGACGCCGCCATGGTCGACGCCTGAGGGCCGCACGCCGCAACCTACGCACCCGCCCCGGCCCCATCCCGCCCGCCACCTGGTCCTCGACCCACCGCAGCAGCCCACTGCGGCAACTGGGACGCCAGGTTGAGCACCGGCCGCTGGAGGCAACTGCCCCGCAGCACGCCGCAGGTGCGTACCGGTACCCACCGGTGGGTGTCGGTGGGTACCGGTGGGTCGGTGCGTACCGCCACCGGCCCGCAGCACCGGGCCGTGTTCACCACCTGTCCCCGAGCCGGGCCAGGGGTGCCCACCGGGCACCCCTGGCCGCGGGCTGGCCGATGGCAAGCCTCGCGCCGCCCACGCCCGCACCGTGCAGGAACTCTGGAGGAGAACGACGTCGCGTCTGAGACGCCGGTGTTCAGGTGGCACTGGCGCCGAGCGCGTGGGCAGTGGGCGCCACTGGATCGGCCCGGACGAGCCTGATGCAGGCGTACCGGGTCGTTGCAGTGCAGCGCTCCTCGATCGCACCGATCAGCGCACCAAGCGAGGGGCCAAGCAGCAGCCGACTGCTGCGCTGTGTCAGGGCGTCCGGATGATGCCTGGCGGTGTGAGCAGCAGCAGACGGAGCACGGCGGACGCCGGACGCCGGTGCTCGGCCAGGACCCGGGGCGTCATCACCGGCCCCCCTGCACCTGACGATGCCGCGCAGACCACGACGAGCCGACCTGCCACCTGGCGAGCTCCCCCGGCTGGGCCCTTCTCCGCCTGACCTTCGCCCGGCCTGCTGCGCTCCTCATCCAAGGCCCACGACCTGCGAGCGGTGAGCGGTCGCCAGGGTTAGTGCGCTCGGCCAGAGGCGGCACGGCACCACCCGCGCCGCGCCCGCCGGCAACGGCACCACGACCACGACCACGACCACGACCACGACCACACTCAAGGTCCCCGCAGCGTGACGGCCCCCACCCCGGTCCCGAGCGCAGGCACTGGCCGGGGTGCTCGGCGGGCACGGGCGAGCCGGTGCAGCGGTGGCAGCAGCGTTCGCGCCGCCCACGCAACGACGCTCAGTCCGGCAACGCGGCGATGACCCCGATGATGCGCGGACCGGAGTCGCTGGTCAGGTCGATCACGCGCCCGCTGCTCAGGCGCCAGGCGTAGGAGCCGTCGCCCATGCGCACCCGGAAGCGCGCCTCGTACCGCTGGCCGCTGTCGACGGCACGAGCCAGCGCCTGCGCCACGCGTTCGCGGTCCTCGGGGTGCACCCAGCTGCTCAGCTGGGCCTCCAACCGGTCACCGGCGCGGGTGTGCAGGTCCAGCAGCGCCGCGCACTGCTCGTCCCAGGACAAGGTGCCGCTGCGGTAGTTCAGCTCCCAGGCACCCACCTGCGGATCCAGCAGCACACCGACCCCCGAGAGCGCGTCGTCGGCGCTGCGATCGACCGGCTCACCCGGTGAGTTCGAGGGGGACTGGGCACCTGAGGACCGGGCACCTGGGGACTGGGTGCGTGGGCGCTGCAGCAGCGGGCTCAGCTGGGCGATCAGCTCCTGGGGCAGGAACCTGCGGGCGTCGGGGTGGGCGCTGAGCAGGTCGGCCAGCACCTGGTGGCTCAGCCCGTCGCCCTGGACGACCAGTCCACGGCCCCTGCCGCGCTCGTCGTCGATCGAGACCGCGTCGTCGAAGACCGACAGGTCCGGCTCCTCGGTGGGTGGCATCTCCTCGCCCCACATCTGCCGCACGGCATCGCGCACCTGCCGCGCCCGCGCCTGGCGCTCCCTCTCCCCGTGCGAGCTGCTCACCCTGCCCTGCCTCTCCCACCTCTTTGCTCCGGTGCACCTCGTGCACCTCGTACCGCTGCGCCAGGTGTCCTGCCGCTGCTCACGTGCATAGCACCGGGTGGGGCGTCCGCAGCGTCCAGCGTCGCCGACGCGGCACCCCCTTTTCGAGGGACACGGTTGCTGACCGACCGGTGACCGGCGCGCCAGGCGCGCCGGCGCAGCACGCCCCGCCGCGCCCTGCGCACCCACCACCTGCACCGCGCCGTTCAAGTGCTCACTGCCCCTGCTGCGGGGCCTCGGCGGGGAGGTGACCGCTGCGGCGGGCGGCGTCCACGGCAGCGGCGCTGCTGCGCACCCCGTACTTGCGGCGCGCGGTGGCCAGGTGCTGGGCGATCGTGTGGGTGGACAGACCGAGCTGGTCGGCGATGTCGGCGCCGCTGAGACCGGAAGCCACCAACTGCAGGATCTGCGCTTCGCGAGCGGTGAGGTGGTTGGTGCCGACCTGCGCGCGCGGGGCGCTCATCAGCTCCTTCAACTGCGTCTCCAGGCGCAGCAGCTCGTCCTCGGCGAGCACGACGACCCGCCTGCCGCTGCGCGAGTGCAGCACCATGCGGTGATCACCGGCGGCGATGGCCTCCAGCAGGTGCGGCCACAGCGTCATCGCCAGCGCTTCGTCGCCCTCACCCACGAGTCGGTCCCCGCCAGTCGCCGCCGGCAGGAGGGGGGCACCGCTGATGGATCAGCACCGGCACCTTTCTAGCGGCCCGCATCAGCGCTGTCCACGCGGTGGGGGCCTGCAGCGCGGGAGGGTCCGCATCACCGACCGGGTGCACGCGCGGCCGGGCAGCACCCCTGCAGCCGTCTCGCCGTGATCTCGCGCGCTGATGCCGGAGAGCACGAAGGTGTCTCGGACGAGCGCGTGCACCGCGACTCGAGCCCCCGAGCCCCCAAGCCCCCAAGCCCCCGAGCAGGGCGTGCGCCGGGAGGAACCGCACGAACCCACCGCGCGGCGACCTCCGGCGGTGAACGCACGTGGCGGCCGCGCTGAACGGGCCGGGGAAGCAGGCGTTGGTCCTGCTCAGGGACGGCGGGGCGCCGTGAAGCGCAGGGTCAAGGAGCGCAGGTGAAAGGACGGACGGGTGGTGGGCCGGTCGGTCCACCACCCGCACCCCGAGCACCTCAGCCGATCGCCGGGCTCACCGCCCCGGTGGTCAGGTCCTTGCCGTACAGGTCCACCCGGGCGTTGGTGTCCGCCGGCACCAGCGCCTGCAGCGTGGCCACCACCACCCGCTCACCGGAGAGCACCTGCAACGAGCCCCACGCATCGGCCCCCTCCACCCGCGCCCCCGGCGCGCCGGAGGCCTGGGAGGTCACCAGCACCAGCGCAGCGCCCGGCCCGGCGGCGGTGTCGCGCCGGTACCAGTCGGTGCGCCCATCGACATCGGCACCGACGTTGGCCGCGGTCTGGAAGAACACGTAGCGCCCGCTGGGATCCAGGGCCACCTGGTGCTCCCAGGTGTTCACCTGGGTGGGGACCCCCACCCGCAGGATCTGCGCGCTGCTCATGTCGCGGCGGTAGGCCAGGTACTCGATGCTCCTGGGCGTCAAGGCGGTGCTGCGCGCGCTGAAGGCCACGTAGCGCCCGTCGTCGCTGATGGCCACGTCGTGCGCGTCCACGCTCACCGGGTGCGCCTCGCTCAGCGAGCGCCAGGTGCCCGTGCCCGAGACCACCGCGAGCTCACCGGTGGCCAGGTCCTTGCGCCACAGCACCCGGATGTCCTGGTACTTGGCCACGAACACCGCGAACCGCGCGTCCGGGGTGATCGCCAGCGCCGAGCCGACCGCGCCGGCGCCCAGCTGCGCGCCGGTGGAGTCGGTGGACACCCGTGTGATGGCACCGGTGGCCATGTCGCGGCGGAACAGGTCGATGGCCCTGTTGGTGTCCCCGGGCACCAGGTCGGTGCGCGCGGAGAAGAAGAACACCTGCTGCCCGTCGGCGGACAGGGCCACGCTGGGGGCGGTGGTGGACACCCGGTAGTCGCGCTCCAGCAGCGTGCCGGCCGCCGTGCCGGTGCTGCCGGTGGTGCCGGTGCCCGGGGCGCTGATCAGCTCCCAGGTCCTCGTGGCCAGCTCCACGCGGTACACGTCCAGCTTGGCGTTGGTGTCCCCGGGCGCCTTGGACACCGAGGTGGTGACCACCGCGTAGCGCCCGTCGGCGCTGAGGGCGACCTCGCTGGCGTTGAGGTCGGTGCCGGCGCCGGTGGGGTCCAGGCGGGTGCTGGCCCCGGTGCTGGCATCGCGCACGTACAGCTCGTGGGCGGTGTTGGTGTCGCCGGCCTCCAGGGGCGCGGCGGTGCCGAAGAGGAAGAAGCGCCCGTCGCGGGTGGCGGCGGTGCCGGCGCCGCCACCGGCACCGGCGGCCGGAACCCCGACGGTGGCCGCCCGCGGGGTCGCCACGACCTCGGCGGACCAGCCGCCGTGCACGCCCGCGGCGGAGAGCGCGCGGACGCTGAAGCGGTACTCGGTGCCGTTGACGAGGGCGGTCAGGAGCGCACCCGGGGACGTCGCGGTGGCGGTGACCACGCCGTCGACGCGCACCTCGTAGCTCGCGGCGCCCGGCACGGCCGTCCACGCCAGCGCCACCGAGGCGTCGCGGGCGGTGGGGGTGACGCCGGCGGGGACGGCGGGGGCCGGGTCCTGCGGGGTGGCGGTGCCGGCGGGGGCCGCGGCCGAGCGGTTGCCGGCGGCGTCGACGGCCACGACCGTGAAGGTGTAGGTGGTGCCGTTGCTCAGCCCGGTGACGGTGGTGCTGGTGCTGCCCGCGGGGGCGGTGGCCCGCACGGCACCGGTCTGGTCGAGGACCTCGTAGCGCTCGACGTCGCCGCTGGCCGAGGCGGTCCAGGTGACCACCGCCGAGGCGTCGCCGGCGGTGGTCGCGGCGCCCGCCGGGGCGGCGGGGGCGGTGCTGTCCGCGGGGCGGACGATCGTGGGCACGCTCGCGGGCGAGGCGTTGCCGGAGGTGTCGACCGCGAAGACGCTGTACTGGTAGGTGGTGCCGTTGGCCAGGCCGGTGAGCACCGCGGACGTGGTGGAGGGCGCGACGCTGGCGACCACGGTGCCGGAGGCGTCGCGGACCTCGTAGCGGGCCAGGTCGCTCTCGGCGTTCGGTGCCCAGGAGACCGTGGCGCGCTCCTCACCGGCGGTGCCGCTGACGCCCTGCGGCGCGGCCGGGGCGTTGCCGTCGCGAGGGACGACGGTGACGGCCGCGCTGCGCGGAGAGAGGTTGCCGGAGGTGTCGCGCACCACGACGGTGAAGGTGGAGACCTGGCCGTTGACGAGGTTCGGCACCGTGACCGAGGTGGCCGGGGCGACGGCGACGGCGACGACGTCGCCGGAGGCGTCCAGCACCAGGTAGCGGGCGACGTCCTGCTCGGTGTTCGCGGTCCACGACACGGTGGCGCTGCGGTCCGCGCCGGCGGCGGCGACGCCGGTGGGGGCCGCGGGGGCGACCGCGTCGCGCGGGGTGACGGGGACGGGGGCGCTGCGCAGCGAGACGTTGCCGGAGGTGTCGCGGGCCACCACGGTGAAGGAGGTCGCGGTGCCGTTGACCAGGCCGGTCACGGTCGCCGAGGTGCCCGGTGCCGGCACGGTGGCCACGACGGCGCCGGAGGCGTCCAGCACCTCGTAGCGGGCCAGGTCGCTCTCGCCGTTCGCGGTCCAGGACAGCGCGGCGCTGCGGTCGCCCGCGGTGGCGGTGACGCCCTGCGGGGCGTCGGGAGCGTCGCCGTCCTGCGGGGTCACGCTCACCGGCAGGCTGCGCGCGGAGGTGTTGCCGGAGGTGTCGCGGGCCACCACGGTGAACGTGGTCGCCCGGCCGTTGACCAGCCCGGTGAGGGTGGCGGTGGTGGCGGGGGCGGCCACGCTGGCCACCACGGCTCCGGCCGCGTCGAGCACGTCGTAGCCCGCCACGTCGTACTCGCCGCCGGCGGTCCACGACACGGTGGCCTGCCGGTCGCCGCCGGCGGCGGCGACGCCCGCCGGGGCGGCGGGCGCGGTGGTGTCGCGGGGCGTCGCGGTGACCGCGGCGCTCAGCGGGGACTCGTTGCCGGCGCGGTCCACGGCGGAGACGCGGACGTTGCGGGCGGTGCCGTTGGCCAGCGGGGTCAGGCGGGCGGTGGTCGTGCCGACGGGCACCGTGGCGGCGAGCACGCCGTCGCGGTGGACCTGGTAGGAGGCGACGTCGGGGGCGGTAGAGGCGTTCCAGCGCACCGCGAGGGCGCGGTCCTCGGCGGTGACCGCCAGGCCGGTCGGGGTGTCCGGCGGCGTGCGGTCGAGCGGGACGACGCTGGTTCTCGCGGCGGCCGACTCGTTGCCGACCCTGTCCACGGCGACGACGGTGAACGTGTACGTCGTGCCGTTGACCAGGTCCGCGTACTCGCGCGACGTGGTGCCTCTGGGCACCTTCACGGTCGCGCCGGCCCCGGTGACGAGGTAGTGGTCCAGGTCGGCCTCGGTGTTCGCCGTCCACGTCAGCGTCGAGCGCGTGTCGCCAGCCGTGGCGCTCACGCCCTGCGGCGCCGCGGGGGCGAGGGTGTCGAACGGCGTGGCGGTGACCGTGGCGGAGGGGTCCGAGGTGTTGCGGGTGCTCGCCGAGCCGTTGACGGCGACGAGGTGGTAGCTGTAGCTGGTGCCCGGGACGACGGCCGTGTCGGCGTAGGTGGTCGCCGGGGTGGCCACGGAGGCCAGGAACGTGCCGCCGCGGTAGACGTCGACGCGCGTGCGCCCATCCCCGCCGGGGCCGGCGTCCCAAGACAGGTCCACCCGCGTCTGCCCGGCCGTGGCGCGCACGCCGCGCGGCTGGGCGGGGGTGTTGGCGCTGCTGGAGGCGGGGGTGCCGTACACGGCCGCGGTCAGCGCCGAGGTGGTGCCGTCGGCGTAGACGGCACGCACCTGCACCTTGTACTGCACGCCGTTGACCACGTCGGTGAGGGAGGCCGCGGTGGTGCCGCGACCCTGGACGGCGACGGTGCGGTCGTTGGTCGAGAAGCCCGAGAAGGGCACGTACACGACCTGGTAGCCCGTCGCCGCGTCGGTGTTGGCGTTCCAGGTGACGTAGAGCCTGGCGCTGCCCTCGTCGACCCGGACCCCGGTGGGGACGCTCGTGACCACGGCGGCCGCTGCGCGGCCGCTGCCGGCCAGTCCCGCCTCGACCAGGAAGGGCGGAGTCCAGAGGGTCAGCACGGTCGCCGCGGCCGCCGCGGCGGCCGCGGCGCGTGTCGTCCTTCGGTTGAGCATCGGGGCACCTCGCACCGGAACGGCCCCGACCCGGTGCCGGGGGACACTCCGGGGATCGGCCG
>NZ_JBJLSG010000013.1:0-62007 GCF_050871925.1 Kineococcus gurbantunggutensis | reverse complement strand
GCACGAGCCGCACCCCCCGGGGTCTAATTTGTAGCACGGCACTGTGCTCCTGTTTTGGTCGCCGCGGGGGCGGCCGGGGCCGCGGGGGGGCCGCGGCGCCCCGGGGCCCGCCGGCGGGCGGGTCAGCGCTGGCCGCGCTGGTAGACGTCCGGGACGCCGTCCTCGTCGGCGTCGACGGACTCCTCGGCCTCGATGCGCCGGTAGGTGCGGTTGCGGGTGCCGAGGACGGCGGCCGCGATCAGCGCCGCCAGGGTGGAGCCGACCAGCACGCCGAGGGTGACGTGCTGCCCGGCCTCGCTGCCCTCGCCGAAGGCCAGGGAGCCGATGAGCAGGGAGACCGTGAAGCCCATCCCGGCGAGGATGCCCAGCCCGACCACGTCGACCCAGGTCAGGTGCTCGTCCAGCTCGGCGCTGGTCAGCTTGGAGACGAGGAGGGTGGTGAGCACGATGCCGACCGGCTTGCCGACGACGAGGCCGGCGACCACGCCGAGCGCGACGGGGTCGGTCAGTGCGTCGGCGAAGCCGGAGGCGCCGCCGATCGCGACGCCGGCGGAGAAGAGCGCGAAGACGGGCACGGCGAAGCCGGCCGACAGCGGGCGCCAGCGGTGCTCGAAGTGCTCGGCCAGCCCGGGCCCGGCCTCCGGGCCGCCGGCGGCGGCGCTGCGCACGACGGGCACCGACAGGCCCAGCAGCACGCCGGCGACGGTGGCGTGCACGCCGGAGGCGTGCACCAGGCCCCACGCCAGCAGCGCCAGCGGGATCAGCAGCCACGCCGAGCGCACCCGCTTCTGCACGGCGAACGCGAACGCGGCCAGCGGCAGCAGCGCCAGCAGCAGCGGCGCCACCTGCAGGTCGGCGGTGTAGAAGACCGCGATGACGGTGATGGCGAGCAGGTCGTCGACGACGGCCAGGGTGAGCAGGAAGGTGCGCAGCGCCGAGGGCAGGTGGCTGCCGATGACGGCGAGCACGCCCAGGGCGAAGGCGATGTCGGTGGCGGTGGGGATCGCCCAGCCGGTCAGGGCGCCCGCGGGGGCGTCGCCGAGGGAGACCACCAGCACGTAGATCCCGGCGGGCACGGCCATGCCGCCGACGGCGGCGGCGATGGGCAGCGCCGCCGCGCGCGGGCTGCGCAGGTCCCCGGCGACGAACTCGCGCTTGAGCTCCAGGCCCGCGATGAAGAAGAAGACCGCCAGCAGCCCGTCGGCGGCCCAGTGCTCGATCGACAGGTCCAGGTGCAGCGCGGCCGGGCCCAGGTGGAACTGCCGCACGGACTCGTAGGTGTCCCCCGGCAGGTTGGCCCACACCAGGGCCAGGGCGGTGGCCACCAGCAGCAGGGCGCCGCCGACGGTCTCCAGGCGCAGCACCTCGGCGATGCGGCGCGCCTCGGGCCACGAGCCGCGGGCGAGGAGTCGATCGGGCGTGTGCGAGGGCACGGCAGCCTCCAGGAGGGGTCGGTGACGGAACCGCCGACCAGACTTCCCGGCACACCCCGCACCCACCGTACCGGCACGCGCGGCCCCCGCCCGCGCGGCGCAGCGCGTCAAGGCCCCAGCCGGACCTGCCGATGCGGGGACGTGGCCGCACAGCTCCTGCCCGGCGCGCCCGGGCGCGCGCGTCCCTGGAGCACCCGCACCACGGTGCTGGCCGCGCTGGGCTGCGCGCTGCTCGCGGTGCTGACCGCCCGCGCCACCGGCCCGGCCGGCGGCGCGCTGAACACCGTGGCCGGGGAGGGGCTGCTGCTGCTGGCCGTGGCCGCCGGCGCCGTGGCCGCCGTGCGCCGCCGGCGCTCCCTGGGGGCGGTGGGCGGGCTGCTCGTGGGCGCCAGCGGCGCCGCCCTGACCGGGGACCTGACGTGGATCGTGAACACCGAGGTCCTGCACCGCGAGGCCTACCCGGACTGGCCGGAGGCGTTCTACCTGCTCGCCTACGCGCTCCTGCTGGGCGCCGGCGCCCTCCTGGTGCGCCGCCGCTCCGCGCGGCGCGACCCCAGCGCCCTCATCGACGCCGCGGTCGTCACCGTCGGCCTGGCCGTGGTCGTGCAGTGCTTCGTCGTGGCCGACCGGCTCGGCGGCTCCGGCGACCCGCCGGTGGTCCAGCTCCTGGGCGTGCTCTACCCGGCGCTGGACGTGCTCGTGCTCGGCCTGGTGGCCCGCCTGCTCATCGGCGCCCGCTCCGGGCGGGCCCCGCTGGTGCTGCTGGTGCTGGCGATGCTCAGCTACCTGCTCGGCGACCTGCTCTTCACCGGGCTGGTCCTGGCCGAGTCCTACGAGGCCTGGCAGCCGTGGATCAACGCCCTGTACGCGCTGTTCAACCTGTTCGTCCCGCTGGCGCTGTGGCACCCGGACGCCGAGCGGCTGTGCGAGCGCACGGACGCCGGGCCGGGGCGCCTGGGCGCCGGCCGCGCCGTCGCGCTGGCCGTGGCGGGCCTGCTGGCGCCGGCGACGCTGCTGACCGAGCACTTCACCGACGGCGACGAGCACGTGGTGGCCGTGGCCGCGGGCGGCGCGCTGCTGTTCGCGCTGACCCTGCTGCGGATGCTGCTGCTGGTGCGCGCCGTGGAGGGCCAGCGCGCCCTGCTGGAGGTGCAGGCGCGCACCGACGCCCTCACCGGCCTGGCCAACCGCCGCACCTACGACCACCGGCTGCAGCGCGCCCTGGCGGCCGGCGACGGGGCCCCGCTGAGCGCGGGCCTGGTCGACCTGGACCGCTTCAAGCAGTACAACGACACCCACGGCCACGCCGCCGGCGACGAGCTGCTGCGCGCCGCGGCCGAGGCGTGGTCCGCGGAGCTGGCGCGCTCGGCCCCCGGCGCCTGCCTGGCCCGCTACGGCGGGGAGGAGTTCGCGCTGCTGCTGCCGGGCCTGGACGCGCAGGAGGCCGCCGACGTGGTGCGCCGCATGCTCGCGGTGACGCCGCTGGGGCAGAGCTTCTCCGCCGGGGTCGTCGGCTGGGACGGCACGGCCGGGGCCCGCGAGCTGCTGCAGCGCGCCGACGAGCGGCTGTACCGCGCCAAGGCCGCCGGCCGCGCGCGGGTCCTGGCCTGAGGGACCCGCGCCCACCCGCCGCGCCCACCCCGCGCCCGCGCGCCCGTGCGTCCGTGCGTCGTTCCCCCGGCGTTCACCGGCGCACCCCCCGGGCAGCACCCGCCGCTCCTACCGTCCGCGGCGTGGACGACCCGCGCTCGCACCCCGGCGCGGGCGGCGGCGCCCACCTGCTCGGCAGCGGCGCCGGGCTGCTCGGCCTCGCGACCGGCTTCACCACCACCCAGCACCCGCTGGTGGCCGCGGCGGCCGGCCTGGCCGGGTACGTCGGCGCCCACCTGCTCGCCGACCCCTCCCGCGCGCGCCCGCGGGCGGGAGGCGCCACCGGCCCCGGCGCGCCCGCCGCGGGCCCCGGGGCCCCGGGGCCGGAGGCCGGCGAGGTGCTCGCCGCCGCCCAGCGGGCCGCCGCGGCGCTGCGCCGGGCCGCCCCGCCGGCGGACGTGGCGCGCGCGGCGCAGCACGTCCTGGACGCGGCGGCGGAGGTGCTGGCCCGCTGGGACCAGCTGGAGCGGCGCCCGCCGGACGCGGCCGCCGTGCGCGCCGTCGTCGCCGAGCACCTGCCCCGCGCCGTCGCCGCCCACCGCGCGGCCGCGCGCGACGGCGACGGCGACGCGGCGCGCGCGGCGGCGCTGGCGCGGCTGGCCGAGCTGCGCGCGGCGCTGGAGCGGGTGCGCGAGCGCCTGCCGCGGCCCACCGCTCAGGACCCGCGCTGACCCCGGCGCGCGGTGCGGGAAGGGGCCGCGGCGCTCAGGACGCCGCGGCCCTCAGAACACCGAGCCCGGCTCGGCGGCGGCCCCCGCCCCGGCGGCCCGGGCCTGCTCCGCCCGCACGGCCGCGCCCATCCACGTCTCGCACGTCCAGCCGCCGTCCACGTCCCCGCGCAGGTCCACCACGCCGGTGTTCAGCAGGCCGGTGTCGCGCACGAACCCCCCGGACAGGTTCGCCGCCCGCGCCCCCGCCCAGGCCCGGATCGCCGCACCGTGGCTGACCAGCGCCAGGGTGCCCGCCCCCGCCGCCCGGGCCCGCTGCACGGCCGCGGCGACCGCGGCGTCGTAGCGGGCCAGGAACGCGCGCCCGTCCGGCGCCCCCGGCAGCGCCGCGGTCAGGTCCCCGCCCAGCCAGGCGGTGACGACCTCGAAGTACCGCGCGACGGCCTCGTCGTCGCCGCGCATCTCCACCTCGCCCGCCTCGATCTCGCGCAGGCCCGCGTCCACGGCGACGTCCAGGCCCAGGCGGGCGGCCAGCGGCGCGGCGGTGAGCTGCGCGCGCACCTGCGTGGACGCGGTGATCGCGCCGATCCCCTCCCCCGCCAGCGCGTCGGCGAGGGCCTCGGCCTGCTCGCGCCCCAGGTCGGTCAGCCCGGGACCGGGCACGCCGGTGTCCAGCAGGCGGCGGACGTTCGAGGGGGTCTGGCCGTGTCGGACGAGCAGCAGGCGCACGGGCCCAGCCTCCCACCCGCCCGCTCCCGGGCGTCCGCGCGGTCCTGCGGGTGCACCGCCGGCCGGGCGCGAGCACGAGCGGGGCACGCGACCCCGAGCAGCGGGCCCGGGCCCGCGGGGCGTCAGAGGACGACGTCGAGGCGGGGCTGGTCGACGCCGGCGGTGCGGCCGGGGCCGAGGTAGGTCATCAGGCGCAGCTGCACGTCGACGGGCACGGGGCGCGGGCTGACCAGGGTCAGGCGGCCGATGATGCGGCGCACGTCGTCGACGGTGAGGTCGCGGCCGGCGGGGACGGCGCCGCGGGCGCGCTCGCGGTTGATCTCGGCGGCGAGCTGCGCGACGGGGGTGCCCTCGAGCTCGTCGAGGTCGAGCACGGGGCCGTACAGGTGGCCGATGAGGGCCCGGTCGGACTGGGTCAGCTCGTCCAGCGGGTCCTCGTGGACGTAGTCCGGGGTGATGCGCTGGACGGGGGTGATGTTCCGGAGGGCCTCGGGGCGGACGGTGCTGCGCACCGCGACCGGGGTGGTCACCGTTCCGATCCTCACGACGATCTCCTTCTGCTCACTCAGTGTGCTTGCTGTGTGACAACGAGTGTGCCAGTCCGGAGGGCGATCTTGAGGGCGTGTCACCCGGACGGAGCAGCGCCCGCCCGGGTGACCCTCCCCGGCGGGGTCCGTCAGCCGACGGGCTCCAGCACGAACACGGGGATCTGACGCTCGGTCTTGACCTGGTAGTCGGCGTAGTCGGGGTAGGCCGCCACGGCCCGCTCCCACCACTGCGCCTTCTCCTCGCCGGTGACCTCGCGGGCGCGGTAGTCCTTGCGCACCGGGCCGTCCTGCAGCTCGCACAGCGGCTCGGCCTTGAGGTTGTAGTACCAGACGGGGTTCTTCGGGGACCCGCCCAGCGAGGCGACGGCCGCGTAGGAGCCCTCGTGCTCGACGCGCATGAGGGCCTGCTTGCGCAGCTTGCCCGACTTCGCGCCCTTGGTGGTCAGGACGATCACCGGCATCCCGCGCAGGTCGCCGGCCTCGGCGCCCCCGCTCGCCTCGTACTTCTCGACCTGCTCCCGGACCCAGGCCTCGGGGCTCGGCTCGTACTCACCAGTCAGCGGCATGGACCGACCGTAACGAGCGCCCCGCCGGCGGGCCCGGCGGGGTTCACAGCACCTCGGCGTTGCGCGCCGCGCCGACCTGGGTGAGGGCGGCCTCGAAGACGTCGGCGAGGTCCACGGACCAGGACAGCGGCACCAGCGGGCTCTCGGTGCGGCCGGCGACCAGGCACTCGTGGACGTGCTCGAGCATGAAGCGGTGCCCGTGCTCGGCGGGGTTCTCGTGCACCTCCGGCTCGGCCGCGCCGGAGCGGTGCACGGTGAAGCGGCGCCCGGAGTGCAGGGGCGCGTCCACCTCGATCCACCCGGCGTCGCCCTCCACCCACGCGCGCGAGGACGCCTGCGCGGCGATCGTCGTGGACAGCGCCGCCACGGCGCCGGACTCCCAGGCCAGCGACAGGGCGACCTGCCGGTCCACGCCCGCGGGCGTCAGGGTGCCGGCGGCGCGCACGGTGCTCGGCGCGCCGAGCAGGGTCAGCGCCAGCCCGACCGGGTAGGGCCCCAGGTCCAGCAGCGAGCCGCCGCCGATCTCGGGGTCGTGGAAGCGGCGCGCGGACTCCGGCGCGGGGAAGCCCAGGTCGGCGTGCACGGAGAGCACCCGGCCGACCGCCCCGGAGGCGACGACGTCGAGCAGGTCGCGCGTCAGCGGCAGGAAGCGCGTCCAGTACGCCTCCATCAGGAACACCCCGCGCTCGCGGGCGGTGGCGGCCAGGTCGCGGGTGGCGGCGGCGGTGACCGTCATCGGCTTCTCCACCAGCACCGGCGTGCCCGCCAGCAGCGCCGCCCGCGCGGGGGCGTGGTGCTGCGGGTGGGTGGTCGCCACGTACACGGCGTCCACGGCCGGGTCGGCGAGCATCGCGGCCACGTCGTCGTAGGCGCCGGCGGCGCCGTGCTCGTCGGCGAAGGCGCGGGCCCGGCCCGCGTCGCGCGAGCACACCGCCACCAGCTCGCCGCCGTCGGCGCGCTGCAGCGCCTGCGCCACCGTGCGGGCGATGCCGCCCGTGCCGACGAAGCCCCACCCGACGCCCACCGCGCCACCTCCACCCGTCGTCGTGCCCGTCGTCGTGCCCGTCGTCGTGCCCGTCGTGCCGCTCACGTCCCGCTCCCCCGCTCGTCCCGCTCGTCGTGCCCGTCGTCGTGCCCGTCCGGTCCGTCCCGGCCCGCCGCCACCGCCGCCCGCGCGGCCTGCACCAGCCCGGCCCCGCGCAGCAGGGCGTCGGTGAGCGCGGCGACGAAGCCGCCGCCCGCGCCCGCACCCCCGGACCCGGCGGGGACGGCGGGCACCTCCGCCACCCCGGCGGGGGTGACGACGACGCAGCCGCGCGCGCCCCGGGTGACGACGCTGGTGCCGTCCGGGCGCACGGCGCGCGCCTGGCGCACCAGGCCCTCCACGTCGGCGGCGGGCTCCTCGCCGGCCAGGACCGCCAGCTCGGCGGCGCCGGGCACGAGCAGGTCGGTGCGGCGCAGCAGCTCCGGCGGCAGCGGGCGCGGCGGGGCGGGGTCGAGCACCAGCAGGCCGGTGCACAGCCGGGCGGCGGCCAGCAGCACCGCGTCGGGCGCCTCGCAGCGCAGCAGCACGACGCGGGCACCGCTGACGAGCGCGGCGGCGTCGCGCACCCGGGCGGCGTCGTCGAGGCGGTCGCCGGGGCCGGGGGCGACCTCGACGCCCGCGGCGGCCAGCGCGGCGCGCACGGCTCGCTCCGGCGCGCCCGCGTCGCCGACGGCGACCAGCGCGGTGCTGCGGCCCCGCCGGGCGGCGGCCGCGGCGTGCGCGGCGCCCGCGCCGCCGAGAGGACCCACGACGGTGACGTCGCGGGTCTTGGGGGCCTGCAGGCGCCCGTGCGCGTCGCGCACCGCGCCGGCGGGTGCCGGACCGTCGTGGCCCGGACCGTCGTGGCCCGGGCCGTGGTGGCTCGCGCCGGCGGGCGCGGGGCGCTGGCTCACCGCGCGGGCAGGACCCAGATCGCGGCCACGGCGGGGTCGCCGAGGTCCACGTCGCGGGCGCGCTCGCCCTCGCCGAGGCGCACGACGGTGGTGCCGGCGAACTCGCGGCGCTTGACGACGCGCACGTGCTCGTCGAGGCCGATGCCCAGGTCGGCGAAGTAGCGCAGCACCTCGGGGTCGGCGTCGGAGATGCGGGCCACGGAGCCGGCGGCGCCCTCGGGCAGGTCGGCGAGGTTGTGCGCGCCCGGCCGCGGCACGGTGCCGTCGGAGCGCGGGATGGGGTCGCCGTGCGGGTCGCGCTCGGGGTGGCCCAGGCGCCGGTCGAGCCGGTCGAGCAGCCGGTCGGAGACGGCGTGCTCGAGGACCTCGGCCTCCTCGTGCACCTCGTCCCAGGAGTAGCCGAGGTCGGCGACGAGGAAGGTCTCGATGAGGCGGTGGCGGCGCACGACGCCCAGGGCCTGCTCGCGCCCGGCGTCGGTGAGCTCCACGCCGCCGTAGCGCTCGTGGCGCAGCAGGCCGGCGTCGGTGAGCTTGCGCACGGCCTCGGAGGCGGTGGAGGGCGACACGCCCAGGGTCTGCGCGAGCCTGGAGAGGGTGATCTTCTCGTCCGACCACTCCCCGGCGGCGTACACCGTCTTCAGGCAGTCCTCGGCGGCCGGGGTGGCGGGACGGGGCACGCGCCCAGCTTGCCACCCGGGCGCCCCGCGCCGGGCGGCGCCGGGACGGACACCTGTTTTCGGTGGACCGAAAAGTGTTTGTCGACGTACAGTGGGGGTAGGGGACGAGCACCGCACGCACGACGAGAGGGGTGCCGACGTGGACCGACGCTGGACCGGGATCGGCGATGCGCTGCTGGCCGCCGCGCTGCTCGCCGCGGTGGTGGTGTGCGCGGGTGCGCAGCGCTGGGCCGAGGCCGCCGCCGCGCTGGCCCTGGCGCTGACCTGGGGCGCCGCCGCCGTGCGCCGCCTGGCCGGCCGCCGCGCCGGCGGTGCGGTGCGGGCCGTGGAGGAGGCCGCCGCGGTCGTCGCCGAGGGGGGCGACCCCGCCGCCGCCGCGGCCCAGGCCGGCCCCCGCGCCGCCTGACGACGGGGGCCGGGCCCGGGGCGCTGCCGCCTCAGTCGAAGATCTCGGCGGACACGCCGGTGGGGCCCTCGTACTCGCGGTCGGCGATCCCGGAGATCGCCTCCTCGACCTCGGCCGAGGCGCCGTTGCCCTTCGCGGCCTGCACCAGCGCGTCCTTGGACGCCGGGTACTCCACGCCGTGCAGCGCCTTCTGGACGTCGATGGGGCTGACGTTCGCCATGCTCGCTCCTCCTCGGGGTGGTGCTGATCCGTCCTGACCGGCCGCCCGGGCGGGCGACCGCGCCCCATCCACTCGCGAACCGGCCGGGCCCGCACGTCGGGGGTGCCACGATCGCCCCGTGGACAGCACCCCCGCGCACGGCACCGGCGCGCACGACGACGACCTCGCCCCCGCGCACCTGGCCGCCGCGTGGCGCGGCACCCGCCCGCCGCGCGCGCTGGTGCACCTGGACTCCGCCGCCGCCGGGCGCAGCAGCCGGGCGGTGCTGGCGGCCACCGCCGCGCACGCCCTGCGCGAGGCCGAGGTGGGCGGGTACGTCGCCGCCGCCGGCGCCGCGGACGTCCTGGAGCGCGCCCGCGACGACGTGCGCGCGCTGCTGGGCTGGCCGGCCGGGGAGGGCGTGGTGGCGTTCGTGCACGGCGCCGGCGACGCGCTGGTCCAGCTGCTGCTGAGCTGGCCGGGCGGTGCGCCGGCCACCGCCGCGCACGCGCCGGGCGAGTACGGCCCCAACACCGCGCTGCTGCACCGCGTCGGCGTCGCCCCGGTGCTCGTGCCCGGCCCGCACCGCCTGGACCCGGCCGCCTTCGAGCGGGCGCTGGCCGGGCGGCGCCCGGACCTGGTGCACGTGACGTGGGTGGGCAGCCACGTGGGCACGGTGCAGCCGGCCGCGCGGGTGGCCGCGGTGTGCGCGGCCGCCGGCGTGCCCGTCGTGCTGGACGCCGCGCAGGCGCTGGGGCACGTGGACACCGACATGGGCGCCCTGCCGCCGGAGGCCGACGTCGTCGTCTACGGCACCTCCCGCAAGTGGCTGGCCGGCCCGCGCGGGGTGGGCTTCGTCGCCGCGCGCGGCCCGCTGGCGCGGCGGCTGGGGCCGCTGGAGCAGCCCGAGGCGCACGTCGCCGGCCGCGTGGGGCTGGCCGCGGCCCTGGCCGAGCACCGCGAGCTGGGCCCGGCCCGCGTGCGCGCCGGGCTGGCCGCGGTGGGCGCCGCGGTGCGCCGGCGCCTGGCCGACGGGCTGGCGGGCTCCTGGGAGGTGGTGGAGGACCTCGACGAGCCCAGCGCCACGGTGACGCTGCGCCCGGCGGGCGGCGCGGTGGACCTGGTGGCGCTGCGGGCCCGGCTGCTGGGGGACGAGGGGGTGCTGACCACCTGCCTCGGCGTCGAGCGCGCCCCCGGGGAGATGCGCGCGCCGGCGCTGCGCGTCAGCGGGCACCTGGACACCACCGCGGGGGACGTCGAGCGCCTGGTGGCCGCGCTGCGCCGGGTCCGCTGAGCCGCGCCCCGCGCCGTCCTGGGCGCGCGGGATGCGGCCGCCGCTGGGAGAGTGTCGGTGATCACCCCGATCACCGACACGAGAACCCGGGAGGTCCGCGATGAAGGGCAAGGTCCTGTTCCTGGTGGCCGGAGCCGCCGGCTACGTCCTCGGCGCTCGCGCCGGCCGGGAGCGCTACGAGCAGATCAGCTCGGTGGCGGCCCGCGCGTGGGGGAACCCCAAGGTGCAGAGCACGGTCAACGACCTGGAGGGCAAGGCCACCGACGTGGCCAAGCAGGCCGGCGCGAAGGCGCAGGAGAAGGTCGGTGCCGCCGCCGGCTCGGTGGCCGGCACCGTGCGCGCCAAGGTCGGCGGCAGCGGCGAGGGCGAGGGCGGCGGCGGGATGGTCTACGACCCCGCCAGCGCCAGCGGCGTCGCCAGCGTCGACGACAGCGGCGCCACGAGCGCCGACGAGCCCCTGGGCGAGCAGCACCACACCCGGATGCCCACCGACTGACGGGCCGCCGGGCGGGTCGCCCCCGGCGCTCCCCCGCGGGGGAGCACCGGGGGCCGCCGCGCGCGGTCGGCGCCTCAGGCGCCCCCGCCCGCGGGCAGGACGCCGATCAGCTCCAGCCGGCGCCGGCACGCCGCGGTCCACCGCTCGGTGTGCGGCAGCGCGAGCCCGCCGTGGGCGCCCCACCGCACGCCGTCGGCCAGGCCCAGGCCGTGCAGCCGGCGGGCGCAGCCGGTGCCGTCGTGCTCGGTGCGCTCCCGGAGGCCCCCGCCGGGCAGGACGAGCACGGCGGGCGCGCTCAGCCACGGGCGGGTGCGGGTGCGCCGGCTCACAGCAGCGCGTGCAGCGCGCCCTCGCCCGCCGCGCCGAGCGCGAGGGTCAGCGGCAGCCAGGCCAGCAGGGCGCGGTGCTGACGCCCGCGGCGGCCCAGCAGCACCGCCAGCAGCGCCGCGACGGCGCCGAAGACCACCGCGTCGTCGGCGTAGCGCAGCACCAGGGCGTAGGAGACCAGCGCCTCGCACGCCCACGCGGCCACGAGCAGCGCCGCGCCCAGCCCGCGCTCGCGCCCGCGCGCGCTCCACCACGAGCGCCCCGCCAGGGCGAACACCGGCCCGGCGAGCAGGGCGGCGGCGGCCCACACGGCCGTCGACGACGCGCCGACGCCGAAGCCGCGCGCGGCGGCGGTGAGGTAGTAGCCGGCGACCTGCGCGGTGCAGGTGAGCAGCCCCAGCAGCGCGGCGCCGGCGCGGGTGCGGGCGCGCGAGCCGGCCAGGAACGGCGCCACCAGCCACGGGCTGACGGCGTTGGCCAGGCCCGCCAGGGCGGTGCCGCCAAGGACCGTCTGCCCCAGCGAGGTGGCCACCCCCACGAGCAGCCCCGCCAGCGGCGCCAACAGCACCAGCAGCAGGGGGCGGGCGGGGCGCGCGGCGGCGGGCGCGGTGAGGTCGGGCGCGGTCGGGGCGGGCACGGCACCACGGTCCCAGCGCGGCGGCGCCGGCGCGTCACCCCGCGGTCGGAGCGCGGCGGCCGCGCCCCTCCCCCGCCGGTCGGACGGGGGGCGCCGGGGCTCAGCCGACGGGCGCGGCGCTGCCGGGGGCGGGCTCGCCGGCCAGGTCCGCGGCCCACAGGTCCGGGCCGAACACCTCGTAGCGCACGTCGCGCGCGGGCACGCCGCGCTCCAGCAGGGCGCCGCGCACCGCGCGCATGAACGGCACCGGCCCGCACAGGTAGTGCAGGGCGCCGGCGGGCGGGCCGTCCTCCCCCAGGGCGTCGAGGTCCAGCAGCCCGGCGTGCACCCCGGCCACGCGGGGCGCGCCGGCCAGGGCGGAGGGGGTGGCGCCGTCCTCGAACCACAGGTGCGCGCGGGAGCCGGGCAGGGCGGCCAGGTCGGCGAGGACCTGCTCGCGCAGCGCGAAGGACGCCTCGGCGGTGTCGGCGTGCAGCAGCGTCACCGGCAGGTGCGAGCCGGCGGCGGCCAGGTGCGAGAGCATCCCGGCCATCGGGGCGATGCCGGTGCCGGCGCTGACGAGGACCACCGGACGCCCGGAGTCGTCCAGGACCACGTCGCCGAACGGCACCGACAGCTCCAGCTCGTCGCCCACCCGCACGCGCTCGCACAGCAGGGTGGAGACCTCCCCGTCCGGCTGCCCGCCGCCGTGCACGCGCCTGACGGAGAACTGCCGGTGCCTGCCGTCGTCGGCGCGGGTGAGGCTGTACTGGCGCGGCTGGCGCACCCCGTCGGGCATCGTCACCCGCACCGAGACGTACTGCCCCGGCAGGGAGGCCTGCACCAGCCGGTCGTCGGCGCGCTCCACCACGAACGTGGTGACGTCCTCGGTCTCGGCGCGCTTGGCGACCACCCGCCAGGGCCGCCAGACGGTGTCCGGGCGCACCCCGCGCGCGCTGTACAGGCCCCGCTCGGTGTGGATCAGCGCGTGCGCCATCAGCCAGTACACCTCGTCCCAGGCGGCGGCGACCCGCGGCGTGACCGCCTCGCCGAGCACCTCGCCGATGGCGGCGAACAGGTGCTCGTGCACGACGTCGTACTGCGCGGGGCTCACCCCCAGCGAGGCGTGCTTGTGCGCGGTGCGCACCAGCAGCTGCTCGGGGAGCTGCTCGGGGGTGCGCAGCAGGGTGGTGGCGAAGACGGCCACGGAACCGGCCAGCGCCACCTGCTGGGTGCCCTGCGCCTGGTTGCCGCGGTTGAAGGTGCCGTCGAGCAGCTCCGGGTGCGCGGCGAACAGGCGCGCGTAGAAGCGGTCGGCGATCTGCTCGACGTTCTGCGCGACGACCGGCAGGGTCGCCTCGATGACGGGACGGGAGCGCTCGGACAGCACGGGGACTCCTGGTGGTGGCGCGGGCGGGGCGCGGTCACCGTCCCACAGCCGGGGCGCGCCCGACAGGGCCCGGCACGCCGACGGGCGGGCCCCCGCGGTGGGGACCCGCCCGTCGGCGGTGCTGCGGCGCCGCCGCGGTGGGGCGCTGCGGTGGTGCCGTCAGCGGCGCAGGACGCTGCGGGCGACGCGGTTGCCCACGTACTGCCCGAGCTGCACGATCACGATGATCGTGGCGACGCTGACGTAGACGACGCCCCAGTCGTAGCGCTGCGAGCCGTAGGTGATGGCGTACTGGCCCAGGCCGCCGCCGCCGACCAGGCCCGCCTGGGCGGTCATGTCGACGATGCCGACGAAGATGAACGTGTAGCCCAGCACCAGCGGCCCCAGGCCCTCGGGCAGCACGACCCCGAAGAGGATCCGCAGCCGGGAGGCGCCGGCGGCGCGGGCGGCCTCCACCACGCCGGGGTCCACGTTCACCAGGCTCTGCTCGACGATGCGCGAGACCGCGAACGCGGCGGCCAGCGAGATCGCGAACGTCACCGCGTTCGTGCCGATCGTCGTGCCGATGACGGCCACCTGCAGGGGGCCGATGGCGGCGAGGAAGATGACGAACGGGATGGGCCGCACGACGTTGACCAGCACGCCCAGGACGCCGAACACCAGCCGGTTGCCCAGCAGGTTGCCCGGCCGGGTGGCGTACAGGGCGATGCCCAGCGCCAGGCCGAGCACGCCTGAGGCGACCATCGAGACCAGCGCCATGAACAGCGTCTGCCAGATCGCGTCCCGGTAGACGTCGAGCGTGTCGAGGAAGCCCTCCACGTCAGACCTCCTCCTCGACGGCGACGCCCGCCGCGCGCAGCGCGGCCAGGGCGGCGTCCACGGCCCCCTCGGGCCCGGTCGCCTCGTACGTCAGCGAGCCCAGGCGCCGCTCGCGCAGCTCCGAGACCCCGCCGTGCACGAGCTCGGTGCGCACCCCGGCGCCGCTGAAGGCCCGGTCCACGCGCTTCTGCAGGTCCGGCTCGTCGGTGACCTGCACGGTGAGCAGGCGGCCGGGGTGGCGGTGGCGCAGCCGCTCCAGCACGTCCGGCTCGGGCCGGTCGTGCAGGACGCTGCGCACGAACCGCCGCGCCGGCGCCGTGCGCGGCGCGGAGAACACGTCGTAGACGTCGCCGACCTCCACCACGCGTCCGTCCTCCATGACCGCGACCCGGTCGGCGATCTGCCGCACCGCGTCCATCTCGTGGGTGATGACCACGATCGTGACGCCGAGCTCGCGGTTGACCCGCCGCAGCAGCGACAGGACCTCGGTGGTGGTCTCCGGGTCCAGCGCGCTGGTGGCCTCGTCGGCCAGCAGCAGCGGCGGGTTCGTCGCCAGCGCGCGGGCGATGCCCACGCGCTGCTTCTGCCCGCCGGAGAGCTGCTCGGGGTGGGCGTGGGCGCGCTCGAGCAGGCCGACGAAGTCCAGCAGCTCGGCCACCCGCGCGTCGCGCTGCGCCTTCGGCACGCCGGCCACCTTCAGGGGGTAGGCGACGTTCCCGGCGACCGTTCGGGAGCGGAACAGGTTGAACTGCTGGAAGATCATGCCGATCTTCTGCCGGGCCCGGCGCAGCTCCTTCTCCGGCAGCCGGGTCAGGTCCTGCCCGGCGACGGTGACCGTGCCGGAGGTCGGCGCCTCCAGCGCGTTCATCAGCCGCACCACCGTCGACTTGCCGGCCCCGGAGTAGCCGATGACGGCGAGGACCTCGCCCTCGTGCACGTCGAGGCTGACGTCGTCGACGGCGGTGACGGCCTTGCCGCCCCTGCGCTCGTACCGCTTGCTGACGCCCGTGAGGCGGACGATGGGTTCGGCCACGTCAGCCCTGCGCCGCCCGGGCGTCCTGCTCGACGTCGGTGAGCTCCTGCTGCAGGGTGGCGGCGTCGGTGTCGCGCACCACGGCCTGCGGGTAGCTCTTGACGAACTCCGCCTGCACCGCGGGGTCGTGGATGAGGGCGGCCAGGTCCAGGTACGTCTGGTCGCCGGTGTCCTCCGCGCGCGAGACGAAGAGGTTCACGTAGGGCGCCGCGGAGGAGCTGCTGGGGTCGTCCTGGAACACGATGTCGTCGGGCGACAGGCCGGCGCTGGTGGCGTAGTTGTTGTTCACCACGGCGCCGGCGGCCGAACCGCTCTGCAGGGCGTTGGCGGTCTGCGAGGCGTCCAGCGCGGTGACCTCGACCTTGGCGTCCTGCACGTCGTCGGTGGTGGAGAACGCGTTGCCGCCGCCCTCCAGGGTGAGCAGGCCGGCGGCCTGCAGCACCAGCAGCGCGCGGGCCTCGTTGATGGCGTCGTTGGGGATGGCGATCGTGGCGCCCGGGGCGAACTGCCCCGGCTCGTCCACGGTGGTGGAGTACAGCGGCAGCGGGTAGACGGCGGTGGCGCCGATGGGCTGCAGGTCGTCGCCGGCCTCGACGTTGTAGTTCGCCAGGTACTGCACGTGCTGGAACTGGTTCAGGTCGACCTCGCCCTGCTTCAGCGCCGGGTTCGGCAGGCTGTAGTCGGAGAAGTTGACCAGCTGCACCTCGACGCCCAGCTCGGAGCGCGCCTTGTCGACGTAGGTCTTCCAGTACGGCTCGGCCTGGTCGGTGACGCCGATGCGCACGGTCCGCACCTCGCCACCGCCGGCGGCGGTGGTGGCGGTGTCGTCGCCGGTGCCCCGCACGACGAGGGTGACGACGATCGCCACGATCGCGACGATCGCGAGGCCGATGACGATCGGCAGCTTGCTGCGCCCGGGCTTCTCGGGCAGGGCGGGCGGCGTGGTGCTGGACAACGCGGGCTCCTCGTGGGTCGTGCTCGGTGGGTGCGCCGGCGGACCGGGGGTCCGCGGCGGGGGTCGAGGGGGCGGCGCCGCGGGGGCGCGCGCGGGGTGGGGGGCGGTCAGCCGGCGACGGTGGCGGTGCCGCCCCGGGGACACGACGGGGACGCGGCGCGCGGGCTCACGACGGCTTGCCTCCTGCTCGGGAAGGCCGCGGGCACCGGGGGTGCCGCACGGCCACACGCTTGCGGGACGCTCCGTCCCGCCGGGCTTTCACCTGGAGCACCCCACCGCGGACGAGGGTTGCCGGTCAGCTAGCCAGGGCTTGTCGCTGACGCTCGATGCCGCCGCGAATCGTACGAGGGCCGCGCGGGGGGCGTCAAAACGCCCCGGGGGCGGGCGCGGCGGCGCCACCGGCGCTGTTGCGAGTAGGTTGCAACAAGCGGTCGGTGCGGCCCGCCCGCTCCCGTCCCCGCGCCCGCAGGAGGTCCCGTGCCGTCAGCCGGCGCCCCGCCCCGTCCCGGTCCGCCCGGTCCGCCCGGCCCGCCCGGGCCCGCCGCCCCCGGCCGCGCCGCGCGCCCGGCCGACCCGCTGGGCCGGCGCGCGCGGGCCCGCCGCCGCGCCGCGGTGCTGGTGCTGCTGGTGGCGCTGGCCGCGGCGGCGGCCGTGCTGGGCGCCGCGGCGGGCGCGGCCGCCGTGCCGCCCGGCGACGTGCTGCGCATCGCCGGGCACCACCTGCTCGGGCTGCCTGCCCCCGCCGTCGCCGGCCCCGCCGCCGGCGCGGTCGCCGACGCGGTGGTGTGGCAGGTGCGCCTGCCGCGGGTGCTGCTCGGCCTGGCCGCCGGCGCGGGCCTGGCGGTGTGCGGCACGGCGATGCAGGCGATGGTGCGCAACCCGCTGGCCGACCCCCAGCTCCTCGGCGTGACCTCGGGGGCCTCCACGGGCGCCGCGGCCGCCCTCCTCTTCGGCGCCGGCGCCGGGTGGGGCGCGCACGCCCTGCCCGGCAGCGCCTTCGCCGGCGCGCTGGCCGCCGCCGTGCTCGTCCACGCCGTCGCCCGCTCCGCCGGCCCGCTCACCTCCGCGCGGCTGCTGCTGTCCGGCGTCGCCGTCGGCCACGCCCTGCACGCGGCCACCAGCTTCCTAGTCTTCGCCTCCGGCTCCGCCGAGGGCGCGCGCTCGGTGGTGTTCTGGCTGCTGGGCTCGCTCGGGCTGGCGGCGTGGGGCGCGCCGCTGGCGGTGGTGCTCGTCGTCGTGGCCGCCACCGCGGTGCTGCTGACGGCGTGGGGGCCGCGGCTGGACGCCCTGGCGCTGGGCGACGAGACCTCCCGCGCGCTGGGGGTGTCCCCGGCGGCGTTCCGCACGGCGCTGCTGGCCGTGGTGGCGCTGTGCGTGGGGGTGCTGGTGGCCGCCTGCGGGGCCATCGGCTTCGTCGGCCTGGTCGTGCCGCACGTGGCGCGGCGCCTGGTCGGCGGCGCGCACCGCTGGTGCGTGCCCGCCGCGGCCGCCCTGGGCGCGGCGTTCCTGGTGGCCGCGGACCTGCTGGCGCGCACCGCGCTGGCGCCGCAGGAGCTGCCCGTGGGCATCGTCACCGCGCTGGTCGGCTGCCCCTTCCTGCTGTGGCTGGTGCGCACCACCCGCACCGCCGCGTGAACCCCGCGACGACCCCGCGACGACCCCGCGACCCCTCCGAGGAGACCCGTGCCCCGCAGCGACCGCCACCACCGCACCGCCCTGCGCACCCGCGCCGGCGCCCTGGCCGCCTGCGCGCTGCTGACCGCCGGGTGCGGCGCCGGCGGTGAGGGGGGCGAGCGGGACGCGGCCCCGGGCGCCGGGCGCGTGGAGGTCGTCAACTGCGGCCAGCGCGTGCAGGTGGCCTCCCCGCCCGGGCGCGTGGTGCTGCTCAAGAGCGCCGCCGTGCCCGCCCTGCACGCCCTGGGCGTGCTGGGCAGCGCGGTGGCGCGCGCCGGGCAGTACCCGGCGGGCTACTACGACGCGGCCGCGCGGGCGGAGCTGGACGCGGTGCCCCTGCTGACCGACCGCACCGACACCGCCGGGCACCTGCGCATCTCCCGCGAGACGGTGCTGGCCCAGCGCCCCGACCTCGTGCTCGGCGAGGTCGACGGCCTGGACCGCGCGGTGCTGGCCGCCTCCGGCGTGCCGCTGCTGGAGGAGCCGGCGCTGTGCCGCACCGGCGAGCCGGCGTCCGGGTTCGAGGAGGTCTACGCGCAGGTCGAGCTGTACGGGCGCGTCTTCGACCGCGAGGAGCGCGCCCGCGAGGTCGCCGACGGGCTGCGCGCGCGCGTGGAGGCGGTGCGCGAGCGGGTGGCCGCGGCCCGGGCCGCCGGCGCGCCGCGGCGCACCGCGGCGGTGCTGTACCCCACCGTCGGCGGGGGCGTCACCTACGCCTACGGCGCGGGCAGCACCGCCGCGCCGCAGCTGGAGGCGGCGGGGCTGGTCAACGCGTTCGCCGACGTGGCCGACCGCGTCTTCGAGGTCACCCGCGAGGAGCTGCTGGCGCGCGACCCGGACGTGCTCGTGCTGCTGCACGGCGACGGCGAGCCGGGACCGGTGCTCGAGGCCGTGACGGGCCTGCCCGGCGCCGGGGGCCTGACGGCCGTGCGCGAGGGCGAGGTGCTGGTGCAGCTGTTCAACTTCACCGAGCCGGCCACGCCGCTGGCGGTGCAGGGCCTGGAGCGCATCGCCGAGCGGTTCACCACCGGGACGGCGCCGTGATCCGCGCGCGCGGCGTGCGGTTCGCGCACCGCGACCGGCCGGTGCTGCACGGCGTGGACCTCGACGCCGCCGACGGCCGGGTCGTGGGGCTGGTGGGCCCCAACGGCAGCGGCAAGACGACGCTGCTGCGCACCCTGCACGCCTCGCTGCGCCCGTCCGCGGGTCGGGTGGAGGTCGACGGCGACGACGTGGGCGCGCTGTCCACCCGCGAGGTCGCCCGGCGGGTGGCGGTGGTGGCCCAGGAGGGCGGGGGCGCCCCGGCGCTCACCGTCGCGGAGGTGGTGCTGCTGGGCCGCACCCCGCACCGCCCGGCGTTCGCGCGCACCAGCGCCGCCGACGAGGACGCCGCCGCGGCGGCGCTGGAGCGGGTGGGCGCCCTGGACCTGGCGGGCCGGCCGTTCGCGGCGCTGTCGGGCGGGGAGCGCCAACGGGTGCTCATCGCCCGCGCGCTGGCGCAGCGGGCGCCGAACCTGCTGCTGGACGAGCCGACCAACCACCTGGACGTGCGCTACCAGCACGAGGTGCTCGCCCTGCTGCGCGGCCTGGGCCGCACCGTCGTGGTGGTCCTGCACGACCTGGACCTGGCGGCGGCGCACTGCGACGAGGTGGTGCTGCTGCAGCGGGGCCGGGTCGTGGCCGCCGGCGCGCCCGGGGAGGTGCTCACCCCCGGCGCGGTGCGCGCGGTGTACGGCGTGCGGGCGCACCGGGTGGAGCTGGGGGACGGCTTCGCGCTGGTGCTGCGCCCGCCGGCCTCACCCGGTGCGCCCGGCCTCCACGGCCCGCACGGCGAGCAGCGGTAGCAGCCACCAGCACAGGGCGACGAGGACGCCGACGAGACCGGCCGCGGCCAGCCCGGCGGCCCGGCCGCCGACGACGTCCACGACGAGCAGCACGCCGCCGGTGACGACGAGCCCGACGGTGGCCAGGCCCGCCTTGGCGTAGCGCGTGCCCACGTCGACCAGGCGCGCCTTGGAGCGGCGGCGGAACAGCGCCCGGTGGTACCCCACCGGGGCCACGAACAGCACGATCGCGGTGACGGCCAGCAGCAGCACCACGACGTACACGCCGCGCTGGTAGGCGTCCAGCTCCTCGAAGCGCGACTGGAACGGCAGCGTCATGAGGAAGCCGGCGAGCAGCTGCACGCCGGTCTGCACCACCCGCAGCTCCTGGAGCAGCTCGACCCAGTTGCGGTCCATGCGCTCGGTGGGCGTCTCCCGGCGCAGCCCCGCGTAGGGGTCGTCGGGGTCACCGGCGACCCCGGGTCCGCTCAGGGGCCGACCCCGCCGTCGGGGTCGTCGAGGACACCGGGCTCCTCGCGCTCGTCGGCGTCCACGGGGTCCGGCCGCTCGGCGGCGCGGGCGAGGCGCTCGCGCTCGGCGGCGTCCTCCACGGCCTCCGCGTCCTCGGGGGTCACGGGGCTCTCGGGCGTGAAGTCCTCGGGGCTGCTCTCGCTCACGGGCACACCCTGCCGCGCGCACCGGTCGCCGTCGACCCGTGGGCGGGCGCGCCCTCCAGCCGCAGCAGCAGCCGCTTGGCCTCGGGGCCGCCGAGGTAGCCGCCGGCGCTGCCGTCGGCGCGCACGACGCGGTGGCACGGCACGAGCAGCGGCAGCGGGTTGCGCGCGCACGCGGTGCCCACGGCCCGCACCGCGCGGGGGCTGCCGACGGCCTCGGCCACGCGGGCGTAGGTGGCGGTGGTGCCGTAGGGCAGCTCGCGCAGCGCGGTGAGGACCTCGCGGCGGAACCCGCCGGCCAGGGACGGGTCCAGCGGCACGTCGAAGGCCCGCCGGCGCCCGGCGAAGTACTCCTCGAGCTGGCGGGCGGCGGCCTCCAGGGGGGCGGGCGCGCGCAGCACGCGCGGGCCGAGCCGGGCCGCGAGCTGCGCCAGGACCGCGTCGTGGTCCTCGCGGGCGAAGGCGACCCGGGCGACGCCGCGCGGGGTGGCCGCCAGCAGCAGCGGCCCCACCGGGGAGTCCACCGTCCGGTACGCCACGTCGAGCAGGTCCTCGCGCGCGGCGGCGCCGGCCAGGCGCTCGCGCAGGGCGCGCAGGTGCGCGTCCTCGCCGGGGCCGCCGCGCGCCCCGAGCAGGTCCTCGACCCCCTCCGGGCGCTCACGCGGGTGCGGGTGCTGGTGCGGGTGCTGGTGCGGGTGCTCGGTCACGACGGCTCCTCCGGCGGGGTCCAGGTGCGGCGCAGGGCGGCGACGCCGTCGGCGGCGGCCCGCCGCGCCGCCTCGGGGGTGCCGCCCACGAGGGCGGCGACCTGCGCGTGCGGCAGGCCGGCGAGGTGGTGGTACGCCACGCACCGGCGCTGCTTGGGCGGCAGCGCCGCCACCGCCGCCCGCAGCCGCGCGTCGCGCACGGGGTCGCCCTCGGGCGCGGCGACGGCGGTCTCGGGCAGCTCGGCGGTGGGCACCGGGCGGCGGCGGGCGGCGCGGTGGGCGTCGACCGCCTTGCGGTGCGCGATCGTCACCAGCCACGCGCGCACGTCGCTGCCCGGCGGCAGGGACGGGTAGGCGCGCAGCGCCGCCAGGAACGTCTCGGACCAGGCGTCGTCGGCGGCGTCGGGGCCGACGACGGCGCGGCACACGCGCAGCACGAGCGGGCCGTGCCGCTCGACGACGGCCTCGAACGGCTCCAGCGGCTCCCCGGTGCGTGCCTCCACACCCCGCTGACGTCCGCCGGGGCCGCCGCGTGAGGTCACCGCACCATCATCCGGCCCGGCCCCGGCGGTGCCGGATGATGGTGCGGTGACCGCCCCCTCCGCCGACGCCGCCGCCGCACCCGCCGGGACCACCGGCGCCGAGGGGGCCGAGGGGGCCGAGGAGCGCTCGGTGCGCTCCTACAAGCTGCGCCGCGGCCGGATGGGCAGCGCCCGCCGGGAGGCGCTGCGCACCCGCCCGCAGGCCCTGGCCGTGCCGGACGGGGAGGGCCCGCTGGACCTGCCCGCGCTGTTCGGCGCCGGCGTCCCGGTCGTGCTGGAGATCGGGTTCGGGACGGGCGCCACCACCCTGGAGATGGCGCGGGCCGACCCGGGCACCGGCGTGCTCGCCGTCGACGTCCACACCCCCGGGGTCGCCGCGCTGGTGCTGGGCCTGCGGGAGGGGGGCCCGGGCAACGTGCGGGTGCTGGAGGGCGACGGGCGCCTGCTGCTGCAGCAGCGCATCGCCCCGGGCGCCCTGGCGGGGGTGCGGGTGTACTTCCCCGACCCGTGGCCCAAGGCGCGCCACCACAAGCGGCGCCTGGTCGACGCGGGGTTCGCGGCGCTGGTGGCCGACCGGCTGGCGCCCGGCGGGCTGCTGCACGTGGCCACCGACTGGGAGCCGTACGCGCAGCGGGTGGCCGAGGTGCTGGCGGCCGAGCCGGGGCTGGAGCTGCAGGCCTCGCGGGAGCGGCCGGCCTGGCGCCCGGTGACCCGCTTCGAGGCGCGGGGCCTGGCGCGCGGGCACGTGGTGACGGACCTGCTGGCCCGCAGGCCGGCAGCGCCGGCCCGCCCGCGGGGCTGACGGAGCCCGGCAGCACGAGGACCCGCCCACCCGGTCGTCCGCTCGGGTGAGCGGGGTTCCGGGTGGGCGGGTCCTCGTGCGCCGGGGGTCAGGCGGTCAGGCGGTGAGGTCCACCGGCTCGCCGACCGCCTCCGGCCGCTGGCACGTCGTGCTCAGCTCCACCGTGGAGCGCGTGTCCGCCGCCCGCTGCACCGACTCCATCACGTCCAGCACGTGCAGCGCGACCTCATCGCTCGCCCGGTGCGCACGCCCCTCGCCCAGCGCGATCGCCAGGTCCGCCAGCCCGTACCCGCGCCCGGCGCCGACGTACCCCGCGCGCACGCCGACGTCGCGCCAGTTGCCCGCCTCGTCCGCGTCCGGGCCCGGCGCCGGGGCACTGGCGGCGGAGTACACCTGCACGCTGCCGTCGAAGTGGTTCGGGTCCGGCACCGAGAGCGAACCGCCCGTGCCGTGCACCTCGATGCGCGGCAGGCGCGCGGCCCAGGTGTCGAAGCTCATCACCAACGTGGACACCGCCCCGCTGGCGTGCACCAGCACCCCGGCCACCGAGGAGTCGATCGCCACGTCGAAGGACTGCCCCGCGCGCGGGCCCGAGCCGATGGTGCGCTGCTGCTGCGGGCGCCAGGAGACGCCCACCACCCGCTGCACCGGGCCCAGCAGGTGCACCAGGGAGGTGACGTAGTACGGGCCCATGTCCAGCAGGGGCCCGCCGCCGGGCTGGTAGTAGAAGTCCGGCTGGGGGTGCCAGCGCTCGTGCCCGGGGGTGGTCATGAACGCCGTGGCCGAGTGCGGCACGCCGATCTGCCCGGCGTCGAGCACCGCGCGGGCGGACTGCACCCCGGTGCCCAGCACCGTGTCCGGCGCGCAGCCCACCCGCAGCCCGGCGGCGGCGGCGGCCTTGACGACCTGCCGGCCCTGCTCCACGTGCATCGCCAGCGGCTTCTCGCCGTAGACGTGCTTGCCCGCGGCCAGCGCCTGCAGCGCGATGTCGGCGTGCGTGGAGGGCAGGGTCAGGTTCAGGACGACGTCCACGTCGTCGGCGGCCAGCAACTGCTCCAGCGGCAGCACCCGCGCGCCGGCGTGCTCGGCGGCCAGCGCCCCGGCGCGCTCGGTGTCCAGGTCCGAGACGGCGGTGATGCGCAGCTGGGGCAGGCGGACCAGGCTGGCGGAGTACTGCTTGCTGATCACGCCGGCGCCCACGACACCCACGCGCAGCGGCTGGTTCACCGGGCTGCCCACAGCAGACCCCTCTCGACGATCGTCTTGACGTTGGGGTCCCGCAGGACGGACATGTCGTGCCCGGGGGTGGCCACGAACACGCGGCCCTTCCCCCACTGGCGGGTCCAGACCGCCGGCGAGGTCACCGGGCGGTGCCACGGGTCCCACTCGCGCACGGCCTGCGTGGTCGTGGCCAGGACGTCGCAGTACTCGTCGGTGAGGACCCAGTACTGCTCGGTGACCAGGTCGAAGTCGCCCAGGCCGGCGGTGATCGGGTGCTCGGCCGCGGCCGGCGTCATCTCGACGCGGTAGGGGACGAAGTTGTCGGTCTCGTCGCCCTTGAGCTCGTCGGGGTGCTTGCCCGGGTGGCAGGCGAACTGCCCGCCGACCAGGTGCAGGTAGTCCGAGGAGTTCCGGTAGGAGTCGGCGATGCCGCCGTGCCAGCCGGCGAGGCCGGTGCCGGCCTCGACGGCCGCCATCAGCCCGGCCAGCTCGTCCTTCTCGATGCTCGTCATCGTCATGCACTGCACGACCAGGTCCACGCCCGCCATGAGCTCGGCGTCGGCGTACGCCTTCGTCGAGCCCTCCTCGACGCGGACGGTGAACCCGTTCGCCTCCAGGTGCGGGATGAACGCGTCGGTGGCCTCGACGGGGTGGTGACCTTCCCAGCCGCCGCGTACGACGAGGGCCTGGCGCTGGCTCACGAGGAGGTTTCCTTCCGGTGGTGGTGCGGTGGTGGTGCGGTGGCGCGTCAGGGCCGGCGCGTCACGGGTGCTGCGTCACGGGCGGTGGGTCACTTGCTGAAGCCGGCGGTGAGGCCGGCGATGAGCTGACGGCGGCCGACGACGTAGAGGACCAGGATCGGCAGCGTGCTCAGGACCACCGCGGCCAGGACCGCGGGGATGTTGATCGTGTACTGGCCCTGGAAGTCCCACAGGGCCAGCGGCATGACGCGCCGCTCCGGGCTCTGCGTCAGGACCAGGGGCAGCAGGAAGCCGTTCCACACCTGCAGGGCGTTGTAGATCGACACCGTGACGATGGCCGGGCGCGTCAGGGGGAACGCCAGGCGCCACATGCTGCCCCACTCGCTGGAGCCGTCCAGGCGCATGGACTCGAACAGCTCGTTGGGCACGTCGCGGATGAAGTTGCTCAGCAGCAGCACCGTCAGCGGGATCGCGAAGGCGATGGAGGGCAGGATCAGCGCCGTGAGGGTGTCGTACAGCTCCAGGCGGATGATGATCAGGTAGACGGGGATGATCGTCGCCTGCAGCGGGATCGCCAGGCCCATGAGGAAGACCCCGTTGACCGCCTTCAGGAAGCGGCCGCCGCCCCCGCGCACGATGGCGAAGGCCGCCATGAACGACATCAGCACGGCCGGGACCACCGAGCCCACGGTGATGATCACGCTGTTGATGAAGTACCGCAGGATGTTCGACTCGATGACCTGCTGGTACGCGCTGAGCGTGGGGTTCTTCGGCAGCGCCAGCGGGTTGGAGCCGAAGTACTCCGACTGCTCCTTGAAGCTGGTCACCACGATCCAGTAGATCGGGATGATGATGATCGCCAGCCAGATCCAGCCGAACAGCCCGCCGAGGTAGTTGCGCGAGCCGCCGGTGCGGCGCGAGCGCCCGCCGCCGGCGGCGTCCGCCGACGCCTTGCGGGAGGTGGAGACGGTGGTGGCCACGGGTCAGGCCCCTTCCAGCTGGCTGGTGTTCGCGTCCTTGCCGCCCAGCCGCTGCAGGAGCAGGGCCAGCACGAGACCGACGACCACGAGGATGACGGCGATGGCGCTGGCCGGCCCCATGAGGCTGGCGCGGAAGCCGCGCAGGTACATGTCCAGCGCGAGGGAGCGGGTGGCGTCGCCGGGCCCGCCCTGGGTGAGGACGAAGATGAGGTCGAAGAAGGTCAGCGACCCGACGACCATCAGCGTCGAGGACGTGATGATCGTGTACTTCAGCTGCGGCACGGTGATGTGGAAGAACTGCTTGATCCGGCCCGCGCCGTCGAGCTGGGCCGCCTCGTACATCGAGGCCGGGATCTGCCGCACGCCGCCTTGGTAGATCAGCGAGTGGAACGGCACGAACTGCCAGGACACGACGAACACCACGACGCCCAGGGCCAGCCACGGGCGCCCCAGCCAGTTCTGGTTCAGGAAGTCCAGGCCCAGGCCGGCGCCGATGCCGAAGTTCGGGTCGAGCAGCGCCTTGTAGACGATGGCGATGGCGGCCGAGCTGAGCAGCAGCGGGACGAAGTACAGCACCGCCAGCAGCGCGCGGTAGCGCTGGTTGCCGGCGATGAAGACGCCGATGAGCAGGCTGATCGGCGTCTGGACCAGCCAGGACAGCGCCATGATGAGGAACGTCACCAGCAGCGCGTGCGGCAGGCCGGGGTCGCTCAGGACCGACGTCCAGCTGTCGAGGCCGGAGAAGGTGACCGGCCCGATGCCGTCCCAGGAGGTGAAGCTGAGCGCGAACACGCCCACCAGCGGGACGATGCCGAAGACGGTGAAGAACAGCAGGGCGGGCAGCACCAGCCAGGCCAGGCGGCCGTGGCTGGTGCCACGGCCGCCCGACCCGGCGGCGCCCGCCGCGTGGACGGCGACGGAGCTCACTGCTGCGAGACCGCGTTCATGCTGTCCGCGAACTGCTGCGGCGTGAAGCCGTCCGGGTTGCCGAAGAGCTGCTCGATGTTGGTGAGCAGCTCCTCCGCGGCGGTGGGGCTGAGCGCCTGGTCCCAGGACATCCCGAAGAACGGGGCGTTGCTGGCGATGTCGTAGATGAAGCTGAGGAAGTCGCCGTCCTCGGCGGCGGCGAGCTGGTCGTCGATGCCGTTGACGATCGGGACCTCGCCGGCCTCGTTGATGAAGGCGGTGGCGATCTCGTCGGTCAGCACGCCGTCGCGCAGGTAGTCGCGGGCGATCTGCTTCTGCTCGTCCGAGGCCTTGGAGGAGATGGAGTAGTACTGCGCCGGGTTGCCGACGGTGCTCTGCCCGTCGCCCTTGCCGCCGTCGACGACGGGGAAGGACTGGTAGCCGAGGTTGCCGTCGCTGACGAAGGTGCCGCCGTCGGTCTTGATGGACCCGAAGCACCAGGAGCCCTGCAGCAGCATGGCGGCCTTGTCGGTGTACAGCAGCGCCTGGTCGGCGTTCTGGTCGGCCACGACGGAGTTGAAGCCGTCCACGAAGCCGCCGGCGCGCACGAGGTCCTGCGCCATGCTGAACGCCTTGAGGACGTCCGGGTTGGACCAGGCGTTGGGCTGGCTGTCGTTGATGGCCTGGTATGCCTCGGTGCCGGCCACGCGCTGGACGAGGAACTCCAGCCACATCATGGTGGTCCAGCGCGACTGGCCGGCCAGGGAGATCGGGGCGATGCCCGCGGCGCGGAACCTGGGCACCAGCGCCATCAGGTCGGCCCAGGTCGCCGGCGGCTCGGCGCCGATCTGCTGGAACAGCTTCTTGTTGTAGTACAGGAAGACGGGCTGCACGGTCTCGTGCGGCACGGCGTAGATCTTGCCGTCGACCTCGCCCGGGATCCAGGCGGCCTCGAAGAGGCGCTCGCGCATCTCCGGGTTCTCGTCGACGAAGCTGGTCAGGTCCTCGATCTGGCCGGCCTCGGCCCAGTCGCGCACGCTGCCGCCGCCCCAGCTGAAGATCAGGGTGGGGGCCTGGCCCGCGCCGATGGCGGTGCGGATCTTGGTCTTGTACGCGTCGTTCTGGTACGCGGCGACGGTCAGGTCACCGGACTCGGAGGTCTCGTTGAAGGAGTCCACCGACTGGTTGCGGACGTCCTCCTTCGGCTGGCCGGTGAGGAACCAGATGGTGGCCCCGCCGTCGGCGGCCTGGCCGGGGCCCGCGGACCCGCCGCAGGCCGCCAGCGTGGTGGCGGCCAGAGGGGTCGCCATGGCCAGGGCCAGGAAGGACCGGCGGGAGGTTCGCTTCTGATCCACTTCGATCTCCGATGCGCCGAGCCGCGTCCTCGCGGCTGCTCTCGAACGGATGCGGCGGGCGCCGCTCCGGAGGCCCGGGGGGCCTGGTCGCTCACCGCTCTCGAAATCTTTCGACAGCGGCGTCTGCCCGGAACCATAGGCAGGGGCTCCACCGGGGTCAAGCCGTTCACCCCGGGACGGCCCCCCACCGGGGTCACGGTCCGGTAACCCCCGGTTTTTCAACGATGCAAGGCCCTCCCGCTGCGCCGATCGATCGTCTAAAGTTTTCGCAAAAGGACGGCCGCGCCGTCGCGGCACCGAGGCCGCCACCGCGCCGCCACCACGTCGTCAGGGTCCCCGCACCCCCCAGCAGAGGAGGCCGCCGTGCTCGACCGCACCGCGCGCACCAGGAGCGGCCGCCGTCCGACGCTCGCCACCATCGCGCAGTCGGCCGGCGTCTCCGTGGCCACCGTCTCCAAGGTCGTCAACGGCCGCGACGACGTGGCCCCCGACACCCGGGCCCTGGTGGAGGACCTGCTGCGCCGCCACGACTACGCGCCCCCCTCCGCGCGCCGCACCCCCGCGACCGACGGCGGCGTCGTGCAGTTCTTCGTCCACGGGGAGCTGCGCGCCTACTCCACCCAGGTCATCGACGGGGTCCTCGGCGGCGCCGAGGAGGCCGGGGTGTCGGTCGCCGTGGGCAAGCTGCCCGCCGACCTCTCGCACGAGCCCTCGGCGCGCTCGTGGGCGCGCGACCTCGCCGCGCTGGGCCGCAGCGGCGTCATCGTCGTCACCGGCGAGCTGACCGCCGCGCACGTGGACGCGCTGGGGCACGTGGGCCTGCCGCTGGTGGTCATCGACCCGCTGAACCTGCCGCGCCGGGAGGTCACCAGCGTCGGCTCGACCAACTTCACCGGCGGCATGACTGCCACCCAGCACCTGCTGCACCTGGGCCACCGCGACGTGGTCTACGTCGGCGGCCCGGCCACCTCCTCGTGCAACCGGGCCCGCGAGCACGGCTTCCGCGCCGCGATGGAGGCCGCCGGGCTGCGGGTGCGCCCGGAGGCCACGGTGGCCACCGACGAGTTCGCCTACGAGCCGGGCCGCCGCGCCGGCGAGCTGCTCCTGGACGGGCCCTACCGCCCCACCGCCGTCGTGGCCGGCTGCGACTCCATCGCGCTGGGCGTCATGGAGGCCGCGCGGGTGCGCGGCCTGCGGGTGCCCGACGACCTGTCCGTGGTGGGCTTCGACGACACCGAGCTCGCCGAGGTCTCCACCCCGCCGCTGACCGTGATCCGCCAGCCGCTGCGCGAGATGGGCCGGGTGGCGCTGAAGACGGTGCTGCGCATGGCCGCCGGGGAGCAGCTCGACTCGCACCACGTCGAGCTGGCCACCGAGCTGGTCGTGCGCGCCACGAGCGCCGCGCCGCCCGCTCCCCCGGCCGCCGCCCCGGCCGGCTGAGGAGCCGGCCGGGCGCGGGAGCGGCCGGCGCCGACGCGCGCCGGCGGGCGGAGCGCGCCAGGCTCACCCCCCGGGGGGGCGGCGCTCGCCCCCGCGGACGGAGGGGTGGTCGATGAGGTACCGGGACGACGCGAGCCTGGACAGCGGCGGCGTGCAGGACCGCCGCGGCGGCGGCCGGCGGGCGGTCGCCGTGGGCGGCGGCGGGCTGGGCCTGGTCGGGGTGCTCGTGCTCGTGCTGCTGCAGGTGCTCGGCGGGACCGGCGACGGCGGTGCGCCCGGCGCGGGGTCGAGCTCCTACGTGGACGGGGTCGGCGGGGCGGGCCGCGGCGGCAGCACGGGCGCGCAGGAGCTGGCCGCCTCCTGCCGCACCGGCGCCGACGCCAACGCGCGCACGGAGTGCGCCCTGGTCGCGGACGTGGAGTCGGTGCAGGACTACTGGGCCGGCGTGCTGGGCGAGCGCTACGTCCCCGCCGAGACGGTCTTCTTCTCCGGCGCCACCGACACCGCCTGCGGAGCGGCCTCCTCGGGCACCGGGCCCTTCTACTGCCCCGCCGACCAGCTCGCGTACGTGGACCTGTCGTTCTTCGACGAGCTGCGCACGCGCTTCGGCGCCGAGGGCGGCGCCTTCGTCAACGCCTACGTGCTGGCCCACGAGTACGGCCACCACGTGCAGCACCTGCTGGGCACGACGGCCGCCGTGCGGCCCGGCGAGAGCGGCCCGGACAGCGGCAGCGTGCGCCTGGAGCTGCAGGCGGACTGCTACGCCGGCACGTGGGCCAGCCACGCGACCACAGTGCCCGACGACTCCGGCGCCCCGCTGATCGCCGAGATCACCGACGACGACGTCGCGCGCGCGCTGGACACCGCCGGCCGCATCGGCGACGACTTCATCCAGACGCAGCTCGGCGACGGCACCGCCGACCCCGGCTCGTACACGCACGGCACCTCCGAGCAGCGCCGGCTGTGGTTCACCACCGGTTACGAGACCGGGGACCCGGCGCGGTGCGACACCTTCGCCGTCGACGACCTGGGGTGAGCGCGCACGGCCCGAGGGTTGCGCCAGCCGGGTGACTTCATGACCGAACGTGACGAAGTGCTTGCGCCGGCTCCGCGCAGCCGCTCAAATCGAAGCACGGACCGCGGTACCGGGGGGTGCGAGGCGGCCGATCGAGATCACCGGGGGTAATCGTGAAGTGGATGACGCGTGCGCTGAGCATGGCGGCTGCGGGTTCTGCGCTGGTCCTGGGCACCGTGGCCCCGGCGAGCGCGGCCACGGGGGCGCAGGCGTTCCTGCCGGCCGCCGGCCGCACCAGCACCTGCGCCGGTGAGGTCAGCGCCCAGGAGCGGCTGTGCCGCGTCGCCTCCTTCAGCACCGCCGTGGAGGCGGGCCGGCAGGTGGTCTTCGTCGAGCTCACGACCGAGGCGTACACGGCCGACCCGGCCGACCGCGACCACAAGGTCTACCTCAGCGACGTGCTGTGCAGCGCGCCGGTGGACGCCTTCCTGCGCGGCGAGCGCGGCCGGCTGCTGGTCCTCAAGGCCACGCTCGACGGCTGCGACGTCGCCCTCGGCACCGGGCCCACCGGCCCCTACCGGTGGCGCGCCGAGGGCGACCTGGGCACCTCGGAGGCGCGGACGTCCGTGACGCCCGCGAAGGGGGCCGCGGCCGGGCCGGCGCAGGCCGGCGGGACCGCGGAGGGGACGACCTACGCGAACAGCCTGTTCTTCGGCTTCACCACGCCGACCGGCGCCTGAACCCGGGGCGCACCGCCCGGACCGCGGGGCCGGTCCCGCGCGGTCAGCCCCGCGCGCCGGGCGCGCCCGGCGGCTCGCACCGCACGAGCACCAGGGTGGTGTCATCGCCCTCCGCGCCCGGCACCACCGTCATGAGGTGGTCGGCCAGGTCCTCGGAGCCGCGGCGGGCGCCGTCGGCGGCGGCCGCGCGCAGCTGCTCGATGGTGGCGTCCAGGGGCAGGCCCCGGCGCTCCACCAGGCCGTCGCTGTAGAGCACGAGCACCCCGCCGCGGGGCACGCGCACCGGCACGTCCTCGGCGCGGCCGGTGGCCACGCCCAGCAGCGGGCGCGGGGTCACCCGCAGCAGCTCGGCGCCCCCGTGCAGCAGCAGCGGCGGCGGGTGCCCGGCGCTGGCCACGTGCCCGGTGCCGGTGCCGGGGTCCAGCACGGCGACGACGGCGGTGGCCGTGTGCTCGGTCAGGGTCGAGGCCACGAGCGCGTCGAGGCGGTCCAGCGCCGCCGCCGGGGAGTGCCCCTCCAGCAGGTAGGCGCGCGAGGCGGTGCGCAGCTGCGCCATCGCGGCGGCGGCGTGCACGCCGTGGCCGGAGACGTCGCCGACGACGACGGCCACCCGCCCGCCCGGCAGCGCGAAGGCGTCCCACCAGTCCCCGCCGAGCTGGCTGCCGGCGGCGGGGCGGTAGCGCGCCACGACGTCCAGGCCCGCGAAGCGCGGCGCCCGCTCCAGCACGACGGCCCGCTGCAGCGACTGCGCCACGGCGATCTGGTCGTGCAGGCGGCCGAGCACGACGCTGGTGAGCTGGCTGCGCAGCCGGTCGGCGGTGACCGCCTCCCAGCGCTGCCACGGCACGCTGCGCCCGCGCACGACCTCGCGCCACTTGTCGAACGACTTGCGCGGGCTCAGGCGCACCCCGGGGCCCTCGGCGGCGGCGAGGTGCTTGTTGCGCGGGTCCCCGCCCCAGTCCACGACCTCCTGCTGCTCCGGGCGCACCCACAGCAGCCAGCGGTCCACGCCCAGCCCCACCCGCAGCGCGCCGGCGGCCACCTGCTGAAACTCCTCCAGCGCCGGGTCCAGCGAGGCCAGGTGGTCGGTGAACGTCGGCGCGCCGTCCCCGCGCGCCAGGACCTGCGAGATGCGGTGCAGCGCAGCCGGTCCTGGGACCTCCCCCAGCGTGGAGAGGCGGGAGCCGTCGGCCAGGGCCGCGCCGGAGGCGCCGAGCAGCTCCAGCAGCCGGCGGTCGCCGAGCAGGTTCGCGAACGGGTCGCCGCCGGAACCGGTGGTGCGCGCGACGAGCGCGGCGAGACGCTCCTGCCCGCGCAGCGCGTCGTCGCGCTCGTCGGAGCGCTCGCGGCCGGCGATGAGCTGCGAGGCCGCCTGGCCCAGGAACTCCGCCGCCGAGCGCGCGTCGTGGCTGGGCCGGTGCGGCCCGGAGTAGTGGTGGCAGGCGATGAGCCCCCACAGCCGGCCGTCGAGCACCAGGGAGATCGACATGGAGGCGGTCACGCCCATGTTCTTCAGGTACTCGACGTGGATGGGCGAGACGCTGCGCAGCACCGAGTGCGACAGGTCCAGCGGTGCGCCGGTGCCGGGGTCGAGCAGGGGTTCCAGGCGCGAGGGGGCGTAGGAGACGTCGGCGATCAGGCGGGTCCAGTTCACGGTGTAGAGCCGGCGGGCCTGGGCGGGGATGTCGGAGGCGGGGTAGTGCAGGCCCAGGAAGGCGTTGAGGTCCTCGCGGCGGTCCTCGGCGACGACCTCGCCGTTCCACTGCGCGTCGAAGCGGTAGACCATGACGCGGTCGAAACCGGTCAGGGCCCGCACCTCGCGCGCGAGCTGCTGCGAGAGCCCGTCCACCGAGGCGGCCTCGGTGAGCCGGGTGACCGCCGCGCGCGCCGCGCGGTACGAGACCACCTGCACCCCGCGGGAGGTGCCCACCGGCTCGACCTCCACGACGAGCCGCTCGCCGGAGACGTGCAGCACCACGTCCACGTCGGCGCCCGGGGCGCCGGCCAGGTCCAGCGCGGTGTGCAGGGGCTCGCCGAGCTGGTCGGCGGCGTCCAGGGCCAGCACGGCGCCGGCGGTGCGCTCGCCGAGGACCTCGCGCAGCGGCAGGCCCAGCAGCTCGCGCGGGGCGCGCCCCAGCAGCGGCCCGGTGCTCTCCGAGGCCACGACGACCTCGTGGGTGCCGCGGTCCACCGCCAGCAGGAACCCGTGCGGCTGCACCGCGCCGGGCACGTGGATGGGCTCGCGGTCGCAGTTCGTCAGGTCGACCGGGCCGTACGCGGGCACGTACGGGTCCACCTCGGTCCCGGCGGCGCGGGCGGCGCCGGGGGGCCCGGGGGTGCCGCCGGCCGTCGGGGTGCTCACGCGGGTCGCCCGGCCAGCGGGGCCAGCCAGCGGCGGTAGGCGGCGAAGACGGCGGTGGCGGTGGCGGCCGCCTCGCGCACGGCCTCCTCGCCGGCCCCGCCGAGCGCGTCCACGGCGGCGGTGGTCTCGCGCCAGCGGCGCCCCGCCCCGGGCCGCCCGGTCAGCGACGTGCACGCCTGCTCCGGCACGCCGGCGGCCACGACCGCGGAGCGGATCAGCTTGCCGCCCAGGGTGGAGCCGTCCAGGACGTAGCACACGCCCAGGGCCTGCGCCCGGGTGGTGGGCACCGGCACGTGCGGGCAGGCGGGCACGGCGGCCACCTCGCGCGGCGGCACGCCCAGCGCGAGCAGGTCCGCGCGGGCCATCCCGGCCCGGGCGCGCTCGGCCACGTCCAGCACGCCGGGGTCGGCGGCGGCCCAGCGCCGCAGGGACTCCTCCAGGGGGTCGAGCAGCCCGAGGTTCAGCTCCAGCCAGCGGCGGTGCTCCTCGGCCCCCCAGGGCCGGTGCAGCACGTCCAGGCCGCCGTCCAGGTCCTCGTGCGCCTGCGCCGTGGCGGCCCGCACGCGGGCGAGCGCACCGCCCGCCCGCCGGCCGCCGGTCCGCACCGCACCGGCCACGCCGTCGATCGTCACGTCACCGCTCTCCCCGAGCGGCGCGCGCCGCTCACCGCCACGACCGTAACCCGTCGCCGCCGCGCACGGCCCCCCGCAGGGCGCCACGCCCTCCCTTGCGGGCGCCCTGCGCGCGTGGTGCCATCGGTGATCGGGCCCTCGCCCCCGGGGGCCCGGGGCGGTCCGCAGCGGACCGCACGACCGGCGGACATCGGAGTTGCCGTGGACACCCCGCTCACGAGACCCACCCGCCGGGTCCCGGTCCTCGACGCCGCGGGAGACCCCCGCACCGTCGACGTCCGCGACCCCGGTCCCCTCGACACCCTGCGCGAGGCGTACGCCGAGCGCCTGGCGCTGCTCGCGGCGCGCGCCCCCGAGGAGGAGCTCACCCGCAACTCACGGCTGATCCGCTCGCTGGAGTCCGGCGTGCTGCCGGCGCGGGCGCGGTTGCGGCGCGGCGGCCTGGACCCGGCCACGTTCCTGGGCTGAGCCGGGCCGGCCGGCCCGGCGCCCCTCAGGAGCGCGGCGGGCCGTCCACGCGGGCCAGGACGCGACCGTCGGCCACGCGCACGTCCACGGTGGTCTGCGGAGCGGTCGCCGGGCCGTCCACGACGCGGCCGTCGTCGAAGCGGAAGGCGCTGCCGTGCCAGGGGCAGACGACCTCCGGGCCGCCCGGGCCCTCGCGCACCTCGCCGCCGTGCAGGCCCGCGCCCAGGTGCGTGCAGGTGTCGGTCAGCGCCCGCACGGAGTCGCCGCGGCGCAGCAGGCACAGCGGGGCGTCCCCGACGTGCCGCTGGGCGAGCTCGCCGTCGGGCAGGTCCTCCAGGGCGCCGACGTCCACGTGCTCCCGGGCGCCCGCGCCCGCCAGGTGCGGCAGGTGCTCGGCGTGGTTGGCGCCGGCGGCCCACCGGTAGGACAGGTGCCCGCCCAGCGCCCCGGCGGCGCCGGCCACCAGCGTCCCGGCGGTGCGCAGCAGCGCCGCGCGCCGCCCGGCGACCAGCGAGGCCGTCCAGCACGTCAGGGCCACGGCGTTGCCGGTGGCGTGCACCAGCGCGGTGCGCTGCTGGTCGACGTGCAGCTGCGTGTAGTCCGCCCACCCGGCGAGGGCGGCGGGCGCGGCGGAGGCCGCGGCGACGGCCACCAGGCCCCGCGCCGGCGCGTGCAGGGCGCGCCCGCCCGGCAGGACGGTGGCGGCCGCGTCCAGCAGCAGCGCGGACAGCGACGTGCCCACGGGCACGAAGGCCATCGCCGGGTGCGCCGGGTGCCCGAAGGGCCGCCCGTGCAGCAGGGCGCGCACCTTCCCCCCGGGCAGCAGGCGGTCGGCCACGGCCCCGGCGCGGGACGCGACCGGGTCCAGCGCGGTCAGCCGGGAGGGTGCGTCGAACAGGGCGCCGATGAGGCTCATGCCCCTTGCCTACCCCGGTGCGCGGGGGTCGGCACCTCGGGCGCCGGCCCCGGCGGCGCCCGGCGCCTCGCGGCGGGCGCGGGCCGGTGGCAGGCTCGCAGCACGACGTGCGGGGCCCCTCGGGGGCGGGCAGACGGGAGGACGCCGGTGCCGGTCGCGGTGCGGGCCGTGGCGGCGGCCGTGGACGAGGTGGCGGGCCTGCTGGCCGGGCGCGGCGGGCCGCTGGACCTCGCCGACGGCCTGGTGCGGCACTGCGGGGAGCTGCTGGGCGCGGGCGCGGTCGGCGTGCTCGTGGAGGACTCGCACGGGCGGCTGCGGCTGCTGGCGAGCACCAGCGGCGCCGCCGCGGAGCTGGAGCTGCTGCAGCTGGAGGACGACGAGGGCCCCTGCCGCGACTGCCACCGCGCCGGGGAGCCGGTGGGTTGCGCGGACCCCGCCGAGCTGCGCCGGCGCTGGCCGGGCCTGGCGCCGGCGGCGCAGCGGCACGGCGTGCTCTCCCTGCACGCCGAGCCGCTGGCGGCGGGCGGGCGCACCTTCGGGGCGGTGGGGGTCTTCCTGGACCGCGAGGGCGGCCTGGACGAGGTGGAGCGCGCGGTGGTGCGCGCCCTGGCCTCGCTGGGGGCGGTGGGCCTCACCCAGCTGGAGCGGGTGGCCGCCGGGCAGCGGGTGCAGGAGCAGCTCCAGCGGGCGCTGGACAGCCGGGTGGTGCTGGAGCAGGCCAAGGGGGTGCTGGCCGAGCGCCACGGGGTGCCGCCGGAGGTGGCCTTCGAGCGGCTGCGCGCCACGGCGCGCACCGGGCGCCGGCGCCTGCACGACGTGGCGCGCGAGGTCGTCGAGGGCGCTCCCGGCGGCGCCGCCGGCCGCACCGCCAGCTGAGGCCCGCGCGCGGCGCCCGCGCGGCCGGTGGCGCGGCGGGCGCATGGACCGCGGCGCGGCGGGTACCAGCGGCTCATGGGCACCACCACGGCACCTCCCCCCGGCGCGGTCGAGCGCGACCGGGCGCGCACCGGCGCCCCGGAGCTGCTGCTCACGCTGCTGGTGCGCGGGTTCGAGGGGCTGCCGGGGCTGCGGGCGGCCCCCGGGGCGCCGGCCGGCGCGCCGGTGCGCTCGCGCCTGCTGGGGCGACCGGCGGTGGTGGTGCGCGGCGAGCAGGGGGTGCGCGACTTCTACGACGCCTCCCGCCTCGCCCGGCGCGGCGCGGTGCCGGGGGTGCTGAGCCACGTCCTCTTCGGGCGCGGCGCGGTGCACGGCCTGGACGACGCCGAGCACCGGGTGCGCAAGGACCTGTTCACCGCCGCCCTGGCGCCCGGGCGCGTGGACGCCCTGGTGGACGCCGCGGGCGCGGAGTGGGCGCGGGCGGTGGCGACCTGGCCGGCGCGCGAGCGCGTGGTGGTCTTCGACGAGGCCGTGGGCGTGCTGGGCCGGGCCGTGCTGCGCTGGGCGGGGGCGGGCGCCGGGGAGGCGGCCGACACCGCGCGCGCGGCCGACCTGGCCGCGATCGTCGACGGCTTCGGCTCGGCCGGGCCGCGGTTCCTGCGCGCGCGCCGAGCCCGGGCCCGCTGCGAGCGCTGGGCGGCGCGGGCGGTGCGCGACGCGCGCTCGGGCCGGCGCCCGGCCCCCGCGGGCAGCGCGCTGGCGCTGGTGGCCGCGCACCGCGACCCGCACGGGCGCCCGCTGGACGAGCGCACCGCCGCCGTGGAGCTGCTCAACGTGCTGCGCCCCACGGTGGCGGTGGCCTGGCTGGTGGCGCAGGGCGCGCTGGCGCTGCACGGGGCCCCGCGCTGGCGGCACGCGGTGGCCGCCGCCGCCACCGGCGCCCCGGAGGCCTCCGGCACCGCCGTGGCCGTGGCGCACGAGGTGCGCCGGCGGTACCCGTTCGTGCCGGCGCTGGCCACCCGCCTGCGCCGCGACGGCGAGGTGGGCGGGCACCGGCTGCGCGCCGGGGACCGGGTGGTGCTCGACGTGGTCGGCACCCACCGCGACCCGGCCGCCTGGCCGCACCCGGAGGAGTTCGACCCCGGCCGCTTCGACGGCGCGGGGGTGTGCCCCGCGGCGCGCGCGTTCGTCCCGCAGGGCGGCGGCGACGCGCGCACCGGCCACCGCTGCCCCGGCGAGCCGGCCACGGTGCGCCTGCTGGCGCAGGCCGTCGAGGTGCTGGCCGGGCTGCGCCTGGTCGTGCCGCCGCAGGACCTGCGGGTGCCCGCGCGGCCGGTGCCGTCGCGGCCCCGGAGCGGTTTCACCGTCACCCAGGTCGACCCGGGCACCGCCCGGGCGGCCGGACAGGAGATCTGAAGCATGCGGATCGTCATCACCGGAGCCAGCGGCAGCGTCGGCAGCGCGCTGCTGCGCCGCCTGGCCGCGCGCGACGCGGCCGGCGCGCAGCACGAGGTCGTCGGGATCGCCCGGCGGCTGCCGTCGCCGGGCGAGAGCCCCTACGACACGGCGAGCTGGGTCTCGCTGGACGTCGCCGACCCCGCGCAGCGCGAGCGGCTGCACGAGGTGGTGCGCGGGGCGGACGCCGTGGTGCACGCCGCCTGGCTGATCCAGCCCGCGCGCGACCCCGCGGAGCTGTACCGGGTGAACCTCGGCGGCACCCGGGCGGTGGTGGAGGCGGTGCGCGAGACCGGGGTGCCGCACCTGGTGCACCTGTCCTCCATCGGCGCGTACTCCCCGCGCCCGGCCGACGACCACCGCGTCGACGAGCACTGGCCGGTCACCGGGGCGCCCACGCTGCAGTACTCGCGGGAGAAGGTGGCCTGCGAGGAGTACCTGGACACCGTGGAGGCCGAGGTCCCCGGCCTGACGGTGACGCGGGTGCGCCCGGCGCTGGTGTTCCAGCGCGACTCCGCCAGCGAGATCGCCCGGTACTTCGCCGGGGCGCTGGTGCCGGCGCGGGCGCTGGGGCGCGTGCCGCTACCTGTGCTGCCGCTGCCGCGCGGGCTGCGCCTGCAGCTCGTCCACGCCGACGACCTCGCCGACGGGCTGGTGCGGATCCTGGAGCAGCGCGCCGGTGGCGCGTTCAACCTCGCCGACGAACCCGTCCTGGGCGGGCGCGACATCGCGCGCGCCCTGAACGCCCGCCGGCTGGTGGCCGTGCCGCACGGGCTGGCCCGCGCCGCGGTGGTGGCCAGCTACCACGCGCGCCTGCACCCGGTGCTGCCCGGCTGGTTCGACCTGGCGCTGTCGGTGCCGCTGATGGACACGAACCGCGCCCGCGCGGAACTCGGCTGGCAGCCGGCTCACGCGGCCGCGGACGTGCTGACCGAGCTCCTCGCCGGGATGCGCGGGCACGCCGGGACCGCCTCGCCGGCCCTGCGCAGCCGCTCCACCGTGGCACCGGGTTCCCGGGTGGGCACGTGACGCACCGCGGCGACCGTGCCGGCGACCGGACCGGTGGCGCGCACCGCGCCGCCGGCCGGTTCGCCGGTGAGCGCCTCGCGCAGCCGGTGCAGCACCGCCGTCAGCAGGCGCGAGACCTGCATCTGGCTGATGCCCAGTTCCGCGGCGATCTGCGACTGGGTCGCGTCGCCGAAGAACCGCAGCGCCAGGATGCGCCGGTCGCGGTCGGGCAGTTCCGCCAGCGCCGGGGCCAGCGAGGCCAGGTCGTCCACCACGGAGACCGCGTCGCCGGCGGCCACGAGGGTGTCGCCCACGGTGGTGTCGTCGTCGGCGCCGAGCCGGGCGTCCAGGGACACCGAGGAGTACGCGGCCGCGGCGCAGCGCGCCTCGCGCACCTCGGCCACCGTCGTGCCCAGCCGGCGCGCCAGCGCCTCCTCGTCGGCGCAGGCGGCGTTCTCCTGCTCCATGTCGCGCTCCGCCGAGCGCAGCCGCGAGCGCAGCTCCTGCAGGCGCCGCGGCGGGCGCACGTCCCAGCCGTGGTCGCGGAAGTGCCGGCGGATCTCGCCGGTGATGGTCGGGGTGGCGTACGCCGCGAACGAGGCGCCCGCGCCGGGCTGGTACCCCCGGGCGGCCTTGACCAGGCCCAGGAAGGCCACCTGCACCAGGTCGTCCCAGGACTCGCCCCGGTTCCGGTAGCGCGAGGCCAGGCCGCGCGCCAGGTCGAGGTGTTCCACGACCAGCTCCTCGGCGGCCGGGCCGTGGGGTCGGGACGGCGCCGCCGGGACGGCGTCGACGTCGGGAACTAGAGCGGTCACGGAACCCTCCGCATCGGTCCTTGCCGGATCACCAGGCGACCTTCTGCACCCGCGGGCACAGTCGAGCACCGACGAGGGGGGTCGGCAACCGCAGCCGGGGACGGGCGCGCGCCGCGGGCGCGGACCGCCGACGCGGCGGGCTCCTCAGCCGGGGGCGCCCACCACGCCGAGCAGTTCCAGCAGGTGCACGAACGCCTGCGCGAACGGCCTGTCCCGCACGCGTTCGCGCACCTCGCCCCAGTCCACGGCCTCGCGGATGCTGCGCACCACGCGCAGCGCCGGCGCGAAGTCCAGGGTGTGCTCGTCGAACGCGCAGAGCTTGTGCACCACCACGTCCGTGGCGGTGATGACGGGCATCTCCACCGAGAGCACCTCCGTCCAGGCCGCGCGCGCCAGCAGCGCGTCGTCGACGAGGACCCCGCCGCCGCGGTGCAGCAGGTCCACCTCCACGCCGTCGCTGAGGACCTTGAACAACCAGTCCTCCGGCGGGGCGAGCACCTCGTACCCCGCCTCGCGGAAGTGCTCGCGCACGCGCTCGGCGTCCTGCGCGCGCAGGTCGAAGTCGACGTCGTGCACCGGTTCGGGCGCGCCGTGCACCCACGCCGCGTACCCGCCGGCCAGCGCGAACGGCACGTCGGCGCGCTTGAGCTCGGCGGCCACCCGCACCAGCGCGGTGCGCCGCTGCTCGATGGTCGTGACGGTCGCGTTGACCCCGGCGTCGACCTCCCCGTCGCTGACCCCGTGGTTCCCCGTGTTCTCCACCGTGCTCCTCCAGGCCTCGTGCCGCACCCTGGGGGGGTGCGACTGGCGACCTTCAACATCCTGCACGGCAGATCGCTCGAGGACGACCGGGTGGACGTCGACCGCTTCGCGGCCGCCGTCGCCTCCCTCGACGCGGACGTGGTGGCGCTGCAGGAGGTGGACCGCTCGCAGGAGCGCTCCTCGCGCGCGGACCTGACGGCCGTGGCCGCCGAGGCGCTCGGCGCGCCCGAGCACCGGTTCGTGGCGGCCCTGTCGGGCACGCCGGGGGCGACGTGGATGGCGGCCACGGGCGACGAGCAGCCGGACGAGGCCGCCTACGGCATCGCCCTGCTGTCGCGGCTGCCGGTGCGCTCCTGGGAGGTGGTGCGGCTGCCCTCGGTGCCCTGGACGGTGCCGGTGGTCTTCCCCGGCCAGCGCCGCCCGAAGCTGGTGCGCGACGAACCGCGGGTGGCGGTGGTGGCGGTGGTGGAGGAACCCGCCACGGGCCGCTGCCTGACCGTGGCGGCCACCCACCTGTCGTTCCTGCCCGGCTGGAACGCCTGGCAGCTGCGGCGCCTGACGCGCACCCTGCGCCGCTGCTCGACGCCGGTGGTGCTCATGGGCGACCTGAACCTGGAGCCGGAGGCGGTGCGGCGCAGCACCGGGATGCGCTCGCTGGTCAGCGCCGACACGTTCCCGCTGCCGGACCCGCAGCGCCAGCTGGACCACGTGCTGGTCGGCGGCGAGGGCGCGCCGGGCCTGCGGGTGGAGCGCGCCGGGGCCCACCGGCTGCCGCTGTCGGACCACCTGGCGCTGACCGTCGACCTGGCCTGAGTCCCGCCGCGCGCTCGACCGCGCCCCGCCGCGCGCTCAACCGCGCCCCGCCGCGCGCCGATGCAGCCACGAGCCGGCGTCGGACCGGGCGGCGGACCGGGCGGACCGGGCGGAGGGGGTGGACGGGGTGGGCGGCACGGGCGTCGCGGCGCTGCGGCCGGGCGCGGCCGCGCCCGGCGACGAGGAGCTGGCCGCCGCGGTGCGCCTGGCGGCCGCGCTCGCCGGGCTCGCCCCGCACGAGGTCGAGCTGCTCACCGGCGAGGCGCAGTGCGCCCTGGAGAGCGGTGCGGCGTGCGCGTGCGCGCGCGTGCCGGTGGTGGACGCGCGGGGCCTGCCGCTGGGCGCGCTGTGCCTGCACGGGCCCTGCCCCGAGCCGGTGGTGCTGACCCGGCTGGAGGACCTCGCCCGGGTGCTGGCGCCCCTGCTGGAGCGGCGCTGCGGCGCGGCCCGCGAGGCGCTGGACGGCGAGGAGCGGCGCACGCTCGCCGAGCTGGTGAGCGCGGAGGTGGAGCACCGCCGCGAGCTCACCGAGGCGGTGCTGGCCAGCGTGGACGTCGGCATCCTCGTCGCCGACCCCGAGGGCCGGCTGCAGATGGGCAACGACACCGCGACCGCCTGGCTCGGGCAGCCGGTGCGCGACGACCTCGACCCGCGGGACCAGCCCGCCCACTACGGCCTGTACGGCCCCGGCGGGCGCACCCTGCTGAGCGCGCAGGACTCCCCGCTGCAGCGGGCGCTGCGCGGGGAGGAGGTCACGGGCGCGGAGGTGGTCCTGGTGCCCTTCGGGCGCCCCGCCCTCACCACGCTGTGCACGGCCCGGGCGATGCGCACCGCCGGCGGCGAGCTGCTGGGGGCCGTGGTGGCCATGCACGACGTCACCGCCGCGCGCGCCCGCGAGGCGGCGCTGGCGCGCGCGCACGCCCAGCTCGCCGAGCACGCCGAGCACGTGGAGGCGCTGGCGCGCGCCTCGCGCGCGGTGGCCACCGCCGACGACCCGCGCACGGCGGTGTGCGCGGCGGTGCGCGAGCTCACCGGCGCCGACGCGGTGTTCCTGCTGCAGCCGGAGGGCCCGGCGAGCCTGGCGGCGACCGCCTCGGTGGGCGGGGCGGCGCACCGCGACCTGCGGGTGGACGTCGCCTCCCGCACCAGCCTGACGGCCACGGCCTTCCTGGACGGCGAGCAGGTGTTCGCGCCCGACCTGGCCACCCACCCCGGCGCCGACACGCGCCTGGTGCGCGCGGTCGGGGCCGCCTCGGCGGTGTGGCAGCCGGTGCTGCTGCGCGGCGACGAGCCGATCGGGGTGCTCAGCGTCGTGTGGCACCGGCCGGTGGCGGTACTGCCGCCGGCGGTGGCGGCGCTGCTGCGCACCTTCGCCGCCGAGGCCGCGCACGCCGTGGAGCGCGCGGGGCTGCTGGCGCGGCTGGAGCGCGCCGCCGAGCACGACGCGCTCACCGGCCTGGCCAACCGGCGGCGCTGGGACGGCACGGCGGCGCTGGAGATCGCGCGGGCCCGGCGCACCGGCGCGCCGCTGACGTTCGCGCTGGTCGACCTGGACCGCTTCAAGCGCTACAACGACGCCTTCGGCCACCTGGAGGGCGACGCGCTGCTGCGCGAGTTCGCCGCGGCGGCCTCCTCGTGCCTGCGCGAGGCGGACACCCTGGCCCGCTGGGGCGGGGAGGAGTTCGCGATCGCGCTGCCCGGGTGCACCGCGCAGGAGGCGGTGCTCGTGACCGACCGGATCCGCGCGGTCGTGCCGCGCGGGCAGACCGCGACCGTCGGGGTGGCGCAGTGGTCGGCGGCGGAGTCGGCCGCCGAGGTGCTCGCGCGCGCCGACGAGGCGCTGTACCGCGGCAAGGGCGGCGGGCGCGACGCCACCGTGGTGGCGCCGCGCCCCTGAGGGGTGCCGGGTCCCCGCGCGCGGGGGCGTCGCGCAGGCGGCCCCGCGGGCGCGGCGGGGGGAGCTACACGCGCGTCCAGTGGCAGGCCACCAGCCGGTCGAGGTCGCGCACGGTGCGCGGCACCGGCTGCGGCCGGCGCGGGGCGACGTCCCGCGCGCTGGCCGGCAGGTCCTGCACGAGGGCCTGCGCGAGGTCGAACAGCTTGACGTTGTGCGACTGCGAGACGCGCGAGAGCTGCTGGAACGCCGTCTCCTCGTCGCAGCGCGCCACGGCCATCACCGCGCCCTTGGCCATGTCGATGACCGGGCGGCGGTCCAGCGCGGTGCGCAGCTGCGCCACCTCCGCGCGCAGCCGTTCCAGTTCCGCGCACGTGCCCGCGCCGTCGTGGGCGGGTGGCTGCGCGGGCACCCCCGGCGGGGCGCTGTGGTGCATCTTCCGACCTCCGTGGTGGTTCGTCCCGGGCACCGGTCGGCCCCGGGCGCGCCGGCGGCGAGGTCCGGGCCGGGCGCTCTGAGCATTCTAGACATCGCTCAGCGTGACGCCCGGGGACGGTGCTCCGTCCGGGTGAGGGCGTGTCGCCGCGCCGCCGGCGGCCGGGCGCGCCCGCCACGCCCGCTCGATCGCGGCGGGCCGCTGCTGGGCGGCGCGCACGCGCTCGACGTCGAGCTTGGTGGAGCGGTCGAAGGAGTACACCCCGTTCTGCTCCTGGAACACGTCGGTGAGCTGCGTGTAGCAGTACCCGAACACCAGCGGGTCGTCGAGCAGGACCGCGGTGAGCCCGGCGAAGCGCTCGTGGAACTCCTCCTCGCTGCGCGGGGCGCTGCCGTAGCCCCAGGAGGACTCCGCCCCGCGGTCCACCGAGGAGTCGCTGGCGTCGGTGTCGGGGCGCCACCAGATGCCGCCGAACTCGCTGCAGAACCACGGCTGCCCGCCGTAGGGCACCGACCACTCGCGCCCGTCCTCGCCGCGGTTGGTGTGCGGGCGGCCCTGCGCCAGGCCGCCGACCTCCCGGGCGAAGACCTCCGGCTCCTGGGTGTAGTCGTGGCTGTCCCACACGTCGGACTCGGCGACGCGGTGCGAGTACCCCGAGGCGTCCAGGACGGGGCGGGAGGTGTCCATCGCCTTGGCGGCCAGGAACATCGCGCGGGTGACGTCGTCCAGGACGGTGATCCTGTCGGTGAGGCGCTGGTACGTCTCGTTCAGCCCGCACCACCCGATGAGGGAGGGGTGCGAGTGGTCGCGCTCCAGGGCCTCCAGCCACTGGGTGACGAAGGAGGCGGTGGGCCGCTGGAACTCCCGGTCCACCTCGGTGCCGCGCTCGGCGGCGCCCCAGTCGCCGAACTCCCCCCAGCACAGGTAGCCCAGCCGGTCGGCGTGGAAGAGGAACCGCTCCTCGAAGACCTTCTGGTGCAGCCGGGCGCCGTTGAAGCCCGCCGCCAGGGACAGCTCGACGTCGCGCACCAGGGCGGCGTCGCTGGGGGCGGTCATCAGCCCGTCCGGCCAGTACCCCTGGTCCAGCACCAGGCGCTGGAACACCGGCTCGCCGTTGAGCAGCACCGCCTCGCCGTCGATGGAGACCGAGCGCAGCCCCGCGTACGTGTCCACGGCGTCGACCTCGGCGCCGTCGGCGTCCAGCAGCGCGATCCGCACGCCGTACAGGTGCGGGTCCTGCGGCGACCACAGCCGCACCCGGTCCCCGGGCAGGGCCAGCACCAGCCGGGGCGAGAGGTCCAGGTCCGCGCGCGCGGAGGCGGTCAGCACCTCGCCGCCGTCGTCGGAGACCACCGCGCGCAGCGTCCAGCCGGTGCGGTCGCCCGCCCGGCCGGTGCCCGAGCGGCGCAGCGGCTGCTCCAGGTGGAAGGCGGAACCGGCCACGTCCGGGGTGATCCTGGGCCGGGCCAGGGACACGTCGGGCACCGGCTCCAGCCACACGCTCTGCCAGATGCCGGTGGTGCGGGTGTAGAAGCACTCGTAGTTGCCGTGGCGGGTGGACTGCTTGCCGCGCGCCTGCGGCCCCCGGCGGCTGTCGCGGGCGCGCACCACGACGGTGACCGTGCCGCGGCGGTGGCCCAGGTCGACGGTGAAGGGGGTGAACCCGCCGCGGTGGCGGGCCAGCTCCTCGCCGTCCACCCACACGGTGGCGTCGTGGTCGACGGCGCCGAAGTGCAGCAGGGTGCGCCGGCCGGCCCAGGCCGGCGGCAGCTCCACCTCGCGCCGGTACCACACGGCCTCGGCGAAGTCGGTGAGGCCGACGCCGGACAGCGGCGACTCCGGGGCGAAGGGCACCGCGATCGAGCCGGTCAGCGGGCGGTGCAGCAGCCCGCGCTCCAGGCCGGAGTCGGCGGCGTCCACCTCGAAACCCCACGTGCCGTTCAGGGTGAGCCAGTCGGGCCGCACGACGGAGGGCCGGGGGTGCTCCGGGCGGGGGACGTCGCCCGCGCCGCTCGCGGGACCGGCGGGGGTGGACGCGGGGGTGGACAACGTCGTCTCCTGAGCTGCTCGGGGATCACGCGGGGATCACGCGGGGATCACCGCAGCATGCCGCCGGGGTGCCGGGCGGGCAAGGGCGCCGAACCGCCCCCGCGAAGTCCTGTCCAACGTTGGAGGCAGGTGCTAGCGTCCGCGAGAACGAGCGGGGACACCGGGGTCCCCGCACCGGGTCAGGGACGGACGGCGTGACCAGTTCTCCTCCACCTCCTCCACCGCGCCGCGCTCTCGGGCGGCGCTCCTTCCTGCGCGGCGGCCTGGCCGCCGGCGGCCTGGGCCTGGCGGCGGGCGCGGCCGGGTGCGGCAGCCCCCTGTCGGCCGGCATCGCCGGCACGCGCCTGGACCCGGGCACCGTCACCTTCTGGAACCTCTTCGGGGGCGGTGACGGCGCCCGGCTGCTGCTCATGCTCGACGAGTACCGCCGCCAGCAGGGCAGCGCGGAGTCCCTGCAGGCGGCGACGTTCGCCTGGGGCAACCCGTACTACACGAAGGTGTCCCTGGCGACGCTGGGCGACAAGCCGCCGGACGTGGCGGTCTCCCACCTGACGCGCGCCACGAACCTGGCCGCGGCCGGGCTGCTCACCGAGATCACCGACGACGTGCTCGCGCTGGGCGGGCTGTCCGCGGCGGACTTCAACCCCAGGGCCTGGCAGGCCTCCCAGCACGAGGGCCGCGTCTACGCCGTCCCGATGGACACCCACCCGTGGGTGGTGTTCTCCAACACCGACGTGTGCGAGCGGGCGGGGCTGGTCGGGCCCGACGGCGCGCTGGCGCCGATCACCGGGATCGAGCAGTGGGAGGCCGCGCTCACCGCGCTCAAGGAGGTCACCGGGCAGTACGGGGCCAGCACCGCGACGGTCAACGACACCTCCAACTGCTGGCGCTTCCTGCAGACGATGTACTCCCAGCGCGAGGGCAACACCCCCTTCCTCTCCGAGGAGGGGCAGGAGATCACCATGAACGACGAGCTGGTGGTCGACACCCTGGCGGTCATGCAGGGCTGGACGCGCAGCGGCCTGATGCCCACCACGATCGAGGGCGCCGGCGCCCAGACGCAGATGTTCCAGGGGCAGTCCGGGCTGTACTTCAACGGCGAGTGGGAGATCACCACCGCCCAGAGCATCCCGGACCTGCGGTTCAGCATGAGCCCCTTCCCCACCCTGTTCGAGCAGCCGGCCGCCCAGGGCGACTCGCACGCCTTCGTGCTGCCGCTGATGGAGCGCGACGAGGAGCAGCTCAGGCGCACCATGGGGTTCGTGAGGTCGATGCTCGACCAGGGCATGACCTGGGCCGAGGGCGGGCACGTGCCCACCTACCTGCCGATCTTCCAGTCGCCGGAGTACCAGGCGCTGCAGCCGCAGTCGAACTACGCCCCGGTCGCCGACTACGCCGTCTACGACGCCCCGGCCTGGTACTCCGGGTCCGGCTCGAACTTCGAGGAGATCGTCGGCGCCGAGATCGGCCTGACGCTGCAGGGCTCGAAGTCCCCCGAGGACGCCGTGGCCAGCATGCGATCGCAACTGGAGTCCTACGCGCGCACGGCGAACCCGCTGTGACCGGCGCCCGAGCCCCCCACCCGCCCGCGTCCGGCCGCGGACCGGGCCGCGAACCCGAAGGAGAGGTCGTCCCGTGAGCGCGCAGACCCTCGCCCCGGGGCGGGCCGCGGTGGCCACGTCCCGCGACCACGAGCGCCCCGCCAGCCAGCGGCAGCGCTCCGCCTGGCTGTTCATCGCCCCCTTCGCCGTGTTCTACCTGGCGTTCCTCGTGGGGCCGTCCCTGTACATGCTCGTGGCGAGCTTCTTCGACACCAGCCTGACCAAGAGCGGGCTGGGCTCCTTCGCCGGCCTGGCCAACTACCGGGAGATGCTGACCTCCAGCGCCTTCTGGTCCGCGATGTGGCACACCCTGCAGTTCACCCTCTACACCGTGCCGCCGCTGGTGGTGCTGTCGTTCGTCTTCGCCGTCCTGGCCAACCGGATGCGGCGCGGGCACTGGTTCTGGCGGATGGCGTTCTTCGTCCCCTACATCCTGCCCTCGGCGTCCATCTCGCTGATCTGGGTGTTCATCTACACCGCCGACAGCGGCCTGTTCCCGCAGGTGCAGCGCTGGCTGGGCGTGGACGAGCCGACGGCGGTGCTGGCCAGCCCGAGCCTGGCCATGGTCGGCATCGCGGTGACCACGATCTGGTGGACCATCGGCTTCAACTTCATCCTGTACCTGGCGGGCCTGCAGGACATCCCCCGCGAGCTGTACGAGGCGGCCGCGATCGACGGCGCCACCCCCTGGCAGCAGATCCGGCACCTGACGATCCCGCTGCTGAGCCGCACGACGACGCTGGTCGTCCTGCTGCAGATCATCGCCAGCCTGAAGATCTTCGACCAGGTCTACATCATGACCGACGGCGGGCCGGGCACCAGCACGCAGGTCGCCCTGGGCTTCATCACCCGCACCGGTTTCACCGACTTCCGCGTCGGCGCCGGCGCCGCGGCCAGCGTCCTGCTGTTCCTGCTGATCCTGGTGATCGCGCTCGCCCGCCACCTGCTGGAGACCCGTCAGTCGCGAAGGGAGGCCTGAGATGGCCACCGCGAACCCGCAGGCCCCCGCCCGCCGCCGCCGCAGCGGCATCTCCGCGGCCGCCCCCGCGGCCCGCGTCAGCACCGCCGGCACCAACGGCGGGAAGGTGTTCGACCGGGTCGGCTTCGTCGTCCTGCTCGTGTGCGCGGTGCTGTGGCTGCTGCCCAGCCTGTGGGCGGTCAAGACGTCGCTGACGTCCAACGCGACCGCCGCGCTGGGCGCGGAGGCGATCCTGCGCGACACCGACCCGACGCTGGCCTCCTACGCCACGCTGCTGCGCGGCGGGGACATCTGGAACTGGTACCTGGCCAGCGCCGTCACGGCGGTCGTCTCGGCCGGGCTCGTGGTCTCGCTGGGCTCGATGTGCGCCTTCGCGCTCTCGAGGATGCGCTTCCGGGGCCGGCAGCTGGCGTTCGTCCTGGTGCTCGCCGGGATCATGGTGCCGACCGACGTGCTCATCCTGCCGATCTTCCAGGAGCTCAACGCCCTGGGGCTGCTCAACACCTACTGGGCGGTGATCTTCCCGCAGGTCGGGGCGAGCGTCATCGCCATCTTCGTGTTCAAGCAGTTCTTCGACGGCCTGCCCAGGGAGCTGGAGGAGTCCGCGCGCCTGGACGGCGCCTCGAACTGGCGGATCTACCGCTCGATCATCATGCCGCTGTCGCGGCCGATCATCTCCGCGATGGCCATCGTGGTGTTCGTGTGGGTGTGGAACAACCTGATCCTGCCGCTGTTCGTGCTGTCCAACCCCAAGCTCATGACGATCCCGGTGGGCCTGGCCACCGTGCAGGGCTCCTACGGCCAGCGCTTCGCGGACATCCAGGCCTCCACCGTCCTGGGCGCGCTGCCGCTGGTGGTCCTGTTCCTGGTCTTCCAGCGCCGCATCGTCGAGGGCATCGCCGGGACGGGCCTGAAGGGCTGACCCGCCCCGGGCGCGCCCGCACGGCCCCCGCCGACCACGGTCAGCGGGGGCCGTGCGGCTGCCAGCCCAGCGCCGGCCCCAGCCGGGTGGCGGTGTCGGTGAGGATCTGCTCGTAGTCCTCGCGCGCGAACCCGAAGGGCAGCGCGAACACCACCTCGCGCACCTCCCGGTACCCCGGGTGCGCGTGCAGCGCCGCGGCGACCTCCTCGGAGGGCCCCACCAGGTCCGGGGCGAACAGCAGCCGCGCGGGTCCCTGCGGCTCGCGGGTGCGGGGCGTGCGCGCCGCCGCGTACGCCGCGTAGCGCTCGCGCTGGGCCGCCGTGGCGCTGTCCGTGGGCACCACCACCAGGCCCTGCGAGACGCGGGCCGCGGCCCCGGCCGGGTGCACGGCGCGGAACGCGCGCACCTGCTCGGCCTGGATCTCGCCGAAGTCCCACGGGCCCTCGCCCGGCGCCTTCACCACGCTGGAGGTCAGCAGGTTCAGCCCGTTCTCCCCCGCCCAGCGCGCCGAGCGGGTGCTGCCGGCGCCGTACCAGACGCGCCGCACCAGCCCGGCCGCGTGCGGCTGGACCTGCTCGGACCACGTCTCCACGCCCTCGGTGCCGCTGAAGGTGCTGGCCGGTTCCCCGCGCAGCAGCCGCAGCAGCCGCAGCACCCGCCCGTACCCGAAGTCCTCCAGGTCCGCCGTGCCCGGGTACAGCGCCTCGCGCACCTCCTCGAAGCGCATCGGCGGGCCGACGCTCACCCCCGGCTCCAGGCGCCCGCCGGAGAGCAGGTCCACGGTCGCCAGGTCCTCGGCCAGGCGCAGCGGGTTCTCCCACCCCAGCGGCGTCACCGCCGTGCCCAGGTGGATGCGGCTCGTGCGCTGGGAGGCGGCCGCCAGCACCGCCACCGGCGAGGAGATGCCGTGCTGCAGGTGCCGGTGGCGCAGCCAGGCGCTGTCGAAGCCGAGCTGCTCGCCCAGCTCGATGACCGCGAGGGTGTCGCGGTGGCCCGCGGCCGGGTCGGCCGGGTCGAACGAGCCGATGGTGAGGAACCCCATCCGCTCCAGCGGTGCTCCCTCGCGCGGCACGGCGGCCCCCTCGTCGTCGGCACGGACCTGCGGTCCGGACATCCTCCCCGCTGCGGGGCGCCGGGCGCCACGGGAGGTCCCGGTGCGGGCCCCGCGCGCACCGCCCGCCCCGCGCGCACCACCCGCCCCGCGGGCACCGCGGGCACGGCACGGGCACGGCACAGCCCTGCCCTCCCGTGACGGCGCTCCGCCGTCGCCGCGCGTGGCGTGGTGACCCGCGGGGGGCGGCGGGAGCACCATGGGGCGATCCAGAGCCGGCGCGGGGACGGCCGGACCGCGCCGGCGCAGGGACGGCCGAGGGGGTGGCGTGGTGGAACCCGAGGGCAGCGGCGTGGTGACGGTGTTCGGCGAGGACTCCTGCGAGGCGGAGTGCTTCTACTGCCGGGGGCCGGAGACCGACTGAGGGACCGCCCGGGCACCGGGTCCCGGGGCGTGCTCCGGGACCCGGTCCCCGGGCGGGCGGGTGCCCTCAGGCGCCCGCCCGCCCGCGGCGCGCCCCCGGGCGCAGGAACGTCGTGGCGAGCGCGAGCAGGACCAGCGCCGCGCACCCGGCGGTGAGCAGCACCGGGCCGCCGCCGAGCAGGGCGCGCCCGCCGGCCCAGGCGCCGACGGCGATGCCCACGTTGAACGTCGAGTTCACGACGGCGGGCGCCGCGCCCGGGACGTCGCTGGCGCGCAGGGCCGCGGTCTGCAGCAGCGAGGGCAGGGCGCCGAACGCCGCGCCCCACAGGACCACGACGGCGACCGTGGCGGCGGTGTGGCCGGAGGCCGGGCCCAGGGCGAGCAGGCACGCGGCGATCACCGCGATCGCGGCGCGCAGCGCGGCGAGCGGGTGGCGGTCGGCGGTGGCGCCGGCCAGCAGCAGGCCCGCGAAGCTGGCCAGGCCGTAGCCGAGCAGGGCCGGGCCGACCGCCCCCTGCCCGGCACCGGCGCGCAGCAGCAGCGGCGTGACGTACGTGTAGGCGCCGTAGTGCCCCAGCGTCAGCACGACGGTGGTGGTGGCGACCAGGAGCAGCGGGCGGCCGCGCAGCGCACCGAGCACGCCGGCACGGGTGCGCCCGGGGCGGGGACCGGTGGCCCCGCGCGGGCCGGGCACGGGCGGCGTGGCGGGCGGGCGGGCCGGCACCAGGACCGCGGCGGCGGCCGCCAGGAGCAGCAGCACGCCGGTCGTCGCGGCGAACGCCCAGCGCCAGCCCCAGGCCGCGCCGGCCGCGGTGCCCAGGGGGACGCCCAGCGCCAGGGCGAGGGTGATGCCGGTGTTCACCAGCGCGACGGCGCGCCCGGAGCGCCCCGGCGGGGAGACGGCGACCGCGGTGGCCACCGCGACGGAGAACAGGCCCGCGTGGGCCAGGCCGCCGAGCAGGCGCGCGGCCAGGGCGAGCGCGAAGCCGCCGGTGCTGCCGGCCAGGACGACGAGGCCGTTGGCGAGGGCGTACACCAGCAGCAGCGCGACCAGGACGCCGCGCGGGGAGCGGTGCGCCAGCAGCGCGGTCACCGGGACGGCGCCGAGCGCGACGACGAGGGCGTAGGCGGACATCCACCACCCGATGCGGTCCTCGGGCACGGCGAAGGCGGCGGCGAGCTGGGGCAGCAGGCCCACGGGCATCACCTCGGTGCTCACGGCGGCGAAGACCGCCGCGGCCAGCAGCGCCAGCGTGCCCGCGGGCAGGCGGCGCGCGGTGCCGGCGACGGGGCCGGCGGGGGTCGTGGAAGCCTGGTGGCCGGTGCGCACGGCACCAAAATACTCGAAGCGCGAGCAAAAAGGGGGCGGTACCCCGTGGGGACGCTGACGGCCCGCGGCGCGCAGCTGATGCGCCTGGCCCACGAGCGGCCCGGCCTCACCCGCGCCGACGCCGCCCGCGCCCTGGGCGCCGGCACCGGCACCACCGCCGACCTCGTCGCCCGCCTCGCCGGCGAGCACCTCCTGCACGAGCGCCCCGCCCCTCCCAGCGGCACCCGCGGGCGCCCCACCCGCCACCTCGTCGCCCACCCCACCGGCCCCCTCGTCCTGGGCGCCGCCGTCAGCCACGAGGACTGGCGCGTGGCCGCCCTCGAGCTCGGCGGCGGGCTCCTGCGCACCGAGCGCGGCACCCACGACGGCCGCGACGGCACCGCCGTCCTGCGGGCCGTGCGCGCCGCCGCCGGGCGCCTGCACCGGCGCTTCCCCGGGCGCGTGCGCGGCCTCGGCCTCGCCGTGCCCGGCCCCGTCCACGACGGGCACGTCCTGGACGCGACGATCCTCGGCTGGCGCGCCCTCGACCTGCGCGCCGCCGCCCCCGCGCCCGTCCCCGACGCCGGGGGGCACGGCCGGGCCTCCGCCGACGTCTTCGTCGCCGGCAACGACGCCACCCTCGCCGCCGTCGGCGAGGCCCGCCGCGGCGCCGCCACCGGGGCGGCCGCGCACCTGCACCTGCACGTCGACGCCGGCCTCGGCGGCGCCCTCACCACCGGCGGGCACCCGCTGGCCGGCGCCCGCGGCCAGGCCGGGGAGTTCGGCCACGTCCCCCTCGGCGATCCCGCCGTGCGCTGCCCCTGCGGCGCGCGCGGCTGCTGGGGCACCACCGTCGACGGCACCGCCCTCGCCCGCACCCTCGGCGACCCCGCCCCCGCCGACCCCGTGTCCTACGCCCGCCGCGTCCTGGACCGCGCCGCCGCCGGCGAGGACGGCCCCCTGCGCGCCGCGCGGGCCGCGGGCACCTCCCTCGGGCGCGGCACCGGCGGCCTCGTCAACGCCCTGGACGCCGACCTCGTCACCCTCGGCGGCCTGGGCGCCCGGCTCCTGGAGGTCGTGCCCGACGAGGTGCGCGGCGCCTGCTCCGAGGCCCTCATGGGCTTCCGCCGCGACACCCCGCCCGCCCTGCTGCCGGCCGCCCTCGGCGACGACGGGCCGCTCGTGGGCGCCGCCGAGCAGGTGTGGTCCCGGCTCTGGGACCTGCTCTGACCCCGAGCCCCCCCTCGCCGTGATCGAGGAAGTGGCGACTTCCCCGATCACGGCGATCGCGCGAGACCGGGCGACCCCGCGCGGGAGCGGAACCCCTCAGAGGCCGTGGACGCGCAGCACCTCGTCGAGCGCGCCCGCGGGCACCCCGCGGCCGTCCGGGCGCGGCCAGTGCACCACCACCTCGTCGAAGCCGGCCTCCTCCAGCCGGTCCGCGAACCGCTCGTACCGCCCGAACACGCCGGTCTCGTCGCGGCCGACGAGGGCCAGGCGGCGCAGGGCGCGCCCGGGGGCCACCTCGCGGCGGGTGCGCTCGAAGCGCTCGGCGGCGTCGACGTACCCGGCGGTGACGGCGTCGGGGTCGGTGGCGGCCGGGTCGCCGTAGGTGACCCAGCCGGTGCCGGTGCGGGCGGCGAACGCGGCGCCCCGCGGCCCGGCCGCGGCCACGGTCAGCGGCACCCCCCCGTCCTGCACGGGACCGGGCAGGGTGCGGGCGTCGTGGGCGGTGTAGAACTCGCCGCGGGCGTCGGTGACCGGCTGCGCCAGCAGGGTGGCCAGCAGGGTGGTCCACTCCTCGAACCGGCGCTGGCGCTGCCCGGGCGTGAGGGGCTCCACGCCGAGCACGGAGGCGTCCTGGGCGGACGTGCCCGCTCCCACGCCGAGCTCGAAGCGCCCCGAGCACACGTGGTCCAGCGTCATCACCTCGGAGGCGAACGTGACGGGGTGGCGGAAGTTCGGGGACGCCACGAGGGTGCCCAGGCGCACGGTGCTCGTGGCGGCGCCGGCGGCGGCGAGCAGGGGCACCGCGTTGAACCAGGGCCCCTCGCGCATGTCCCGCCAGGACAGGTGGTCGTAGGTCCACGCGGTGCGCAGGCCGGCGGCCTCCACCTCGCGCACGGCGGCGGTGAACCGCGCGGGTGCGTGGTCGTTGAGCACGACGGCGGACAGGGCCAGGGTCACGGGGTCCTCCGGGCGGTCGGGTGGTCCGCAGCCTCTCAGACGCCGCCCGCCGAGCGCCCGCGGCGCCACCACCGGCGCCGGACGGGCCCGGCGGGCGGTGCGGGCGGCGGCGGGGGCGCCGGGCGGGAGGCGGCCCAGCGCTCGCGCAGCTCGCCGGCGTCGAGCAGGGCGACGACGACGAGCGGGCCGTCGGCCGGGCGCCGGTACAGCTCGCGCACGCGGGCGTTGAAGTCCTCCGCCACGGCCTCGACCTCGGCGGCGGAGCGCAGCTCGGCGAGGTCGCGCAGGAGCACCTCGCGCTCGCGGCGCAGCGCCAGCGCGGGCGGCAGCATCGCGGTGACGTCGAACCCCTCGCGGCGGGCCTTGTCGGCGGCCCACTCCTCCGCGGAGAAGGGCCGGTCGAGGTCGCGCAGCGGCTGCCCGGCCCCGCGCAGGCCGTCGAACTCGCCGCGCTCGGCGGCTTCACGCACCTGCCGCTCGACCCAGCTCTCGAACGAGCTGCCGCCCGGTTTCCGGCCCGTCACCCCTGCGAGGCTACGACGGGCGCGGCCGGGCGGCAGCGCGGGACCGTCCGTCGGGTCAGTCGACCTCGGTGCCGACCTGGTCGTCGGGGACGACCCGCCCGTCCGGGGTGAGCTGCACGCTGTCGGGCAGCGTGTCGTACGCACGCGGGTCGAGGCGGTCGACGGCGCCGGTGGCGAGGTCGGCGAGCATCTGCTCGATGCCCGCGACGGTGGCGCGGGTGAAGCGCTCGCGCCCGGCCTGCCCGAGGGTCTGGGTCTGGCCGCGGATCTCGAAGAGCACGGTGCGGGTGCCGTTGAGGGCGAACGCCGAGCGCGCCTGGCCGGGCAGGTCGCGCTCGGGCGCGTGGCCGTAGCGCACGGGCAGGTACCCGGCGCGCTCGATGCCGTTGAACGCCGAGATGGCCAGCTGGCGGGAGGCGTCCTGCATGTTCCGGTACGGCGCGTACTTGCCGCCGGGCTCGAACTCCTGCTCGGGCAGCGGCGGGTAGTCGACGGCCACGTCGATGAGCTCGCCGGTGTCGTCGCGGGCCACGCAGGCGCCCTGGTGGTGGATGTCGAGGAACCCGTCGACGCCGTCGTAGCGCCCCTGCAGGTCGACGTAGAGGTCGCGCAGCGCCTGCGACTCGGGGTTGAGGAACCAGCCGAAACCCTCGGGCGCGCCGGGCAGGTCGGCGGGGTCGGGCACGTGGTCCAGGTCGGCGTGGAAGTCGCGGTTGAGGTCGAAACCCGGTGCGGTGACGTAGTCGTCGCCCTGCTGCACGCGCTGGATGTAGTTCCAGGCGGGCTGGCCGGCGGCCAGCTGCGGGAACTCCGCGACGACCTCCGCCCACGTGCGGTCGTTGCCGCGCCGGTCCAGCTCGGCGCCGTCGACGTTGAGCTTGGGGACGGCCACGACGGTCACCGAGGCGAGCAGCCGCTCGGTCCACGCGTCGTCGGAGGTGGCGAGCTGCTCCAGCACGCGCAGGACCGCGTCGGGCCCGACCTTCTCGTTGCCGTGGATCTCGGCGTTCAGCAGCACGACCTTCTCGCCGGTGCCGACGGTGGCGGCCCAGATCTCGCGCCCGCGGTTGGAGCGGCCGATCTCGGAGACGGTGAGGCGGCCGTGGCTGACGGCCTGCAGGCGGCGCAGCTCGCGGCCGAGCTCGGCGTGGCTGGTGAACTCGTTGACCGGCAGCTGGCGGACCTCGGTGGTGCACGGCGGGGGCGCCAGCGGGTCGACGGGCGCGGCGGTGGCGGGCAGGCCGGCGCCGAGCGCGACGGTGGCGCTCAGCGGCAGGACCGACAGCCCGGTGAGCCAGCGGGTGGCGCGGCGGGAGGAGCGGTGGTCGCGGGGGGCTGCGGTGCGCACGGGGCTCCAGGCGGGGGGTGGCGCGACGACGCGCCGGGGCAGGGTCGCGTGCGGCGGGAGGAGCGCGGGAAACGTTTCCCGCGATTCCGCTGTGCGTTTTCCACGTCCCCGTCGCACCACGTGTCAACAACCTGCAGTGAGGAGAAATGCACGCTCCGCACCCGTTGACCGGGGCGCGTGCCGCGCCTGGCCTCGGCGGTCCCGGGCCCCGCGGCCGCCGGTGCCCGCACGCGCGAACGCCCGGCCGCGGCCCCTCCCGCGGTGGCGGGACGGGCGCGGCCGGGCGCTGCGGCGGGCGGGTGCCCTCAGAGCTCGGTGTCGATCTCGTCGGCGATGCGCCGGCCGATCTCCAGCGACGCGGTCGCCGCCGGGGAGGGCGCGTTCAGGACGTGCACCTGGCGGATGCCGCGCTCGAAGTAGAAGTCGTCGACCAGAGCGCCGCTGCGGTGCAGGGCCTGCGCGCGCACGCCGGCGTGGGTGGGCACGAGCGCGTCGTCGGCGAGGGCGGGCACGAGCTCACGCAGGCTGGCGAGGAAGCGCGCGCGCGAGGCGGAGCGCAGCACCTCGTCGATGCCGGTCCTCCAGTACCTCATGCCCAGCTTCCAGGTGCCGGGCCAGCGGAAGGTGTCCAGCAGGTCGCCGGCGGAGACGTCGCCCCAGGTGTAGCCCTCGCGCTTGAGGGCCAGGACGGCGTTGGGGCCGGCGTGCACGCCGCCGCCGATCATCTTCGTCAGGTGCACGCCCAGGAACGGCAGCGTGGGGTCCGGGACCGGGTAGATCAGGCCCTTGACGAGGTGGGACTGCTGCGGGGTGAGCTCGAAGTACTCCCCGCGGAAGGGCACGATGCGCACCTCCGGCTCCAGGCCGGCGAGGCGGGCCACGCGGTCGGAGTGCAGGCCGGTGCAGTTGACGAACACGTCACCGGTGACCTCGCCGGTGGTGGTCTGCACGGTGACGGAGCGGAACGTGGAGGAGATCCCGACGATCTCGGAGTCGAAGCGGATCTCGCCGCCGTCCTTCTCCACGAGCTGGGCGAGGGTGTCGGACACCCCGCGGTAGTCGACGATGCCGGTGCTCTCCACGCGCAGCGCGGCCACGCAGGAGACGTGCGGCTCGAACTCGCGGGCCTCCTCGGGGGAGATCATCCGCACCGGCACGCCGTTGGCCAGGCCGCGCTCGAGCAGGCGGCGCAGCGCGGGCACCTGCTGGGTCGTGGTGGCGACGACGAGCTTGCCGCAGATGTCCACGGCGACGCCGTGCTCCTCGGCGAACTCGCGCATCGAGCGGGCCCCGGCGGTGCCGAGCTGCGCCTTGAGGCTGCCGGGCGCGTAGTACAGGCCCGAGTGGATGACGCCGGAGTTGTTGCCGGTCTGGTGCTCGGCGACCCGGCCCTCCTTCTCCAGGACGGTGACCCGGTGCCCGCGCGAGCTGAGCGCCCGGGCCGTCGACAGGCCGACGATCCCGGCACCCGCGACGACGACGTGGCTGGCCATGCGTGTTCCTCCCCCTGCTGCTGCGGTGCTGTGCGTGCTCCCGCGGCGACGGCGCGCGCGGGACCCCCGCACGAGTGTCGCGCACCGCGGCGGCGGACGGCGACCACCCGGGTGCTGCGCTGCTCCGCACCGGGCGCACCGGAGGCGCTGCGCCACCGATCGACCACGCGCAGTGGCGACACGGGGCCCGCGAGGGGTCCTCGGCGGGGCCGGCCGGGGCCGGCTCAGCGGGGCCGGCTCAGCGGGCGAGGCGCTGCAGGGCCCGCCCGGCCAGCAGCGAGGGCACCGAGGCCCGCTGGAAGGCGCGCGCGGCGCCGGTCAGCGCCGCCCGCTCGTCGTCGGCCAGGCGCAGCGAGGCCGCGGCGACGTTGAACTCCACCTGCTGCACGCTGGAGGCTCCCGGGATCACGACCACGCGCGGGTGGGAGAGCAGCCACGCCAGCGCCACCTGCGCCGGCGCGGCGTCGTGCGCGTCGGCCACCTCGCGCAGCACCCCCAGCAGCGGCGCCAGGCGGCGCAGGTTCTCGACGCTGAACAGCGGGTTCGCCGCGCGCACCCCGCCGGGGCGGTGGTGCTCGTCGTAGCGGCCGCCGAGCAGGCCCTGCGCCAGCGGGCTCCAGGCGACCACCAGGCGGTCCTCGCGCTCGGCGAACGGCACGAGGTCGTCCAGCGCGCCGGGCACCGCCAGGGAGAACTGCACCTGGTTGCTCACCACCGGCCGGCCCAGCGCCTCGTCGGCGCGGCGCCAGCGCTGCAGGGAGTAGTTCGACACGCCCACCGCGCCGATCCGGCCGGCGTCCAGCAGCTGGCGCATCCCGCGCATCGTCACGGTGTCGGGCACCACCGGGTTCGCCTGGTGCACCTGGTACAGCGGGATCCGCTCCAGCCGCAGGCGGCGGGCGCTGCCGGCGGCCCGGCGCCGCACGACCGGCGCCAGGGGCGCCACGGGGAACACCTTGGAGGCCACGACCACCTCGGAGCGGCGCGCGCCCAGCGCGTCGGCGAGGATGCGCTCGCTGGTGCCGAAGCCGTACACCTCGGCGGTGTCGAAGAGGGTCACGCCCAGGTCCAGGGCCCGGTGCACGATCCCGCGGGCCGTCGTCGAGGCGTAGCCCTCGCCGTAGCCCCACTCGCGCGAACCGAACTGCCACGTCCCCAGCCCGACCCGGCTCACCGGGGTCAGGCCCTCCACCTGCAGGTGCTCCACGCGCCCAGTGGAACCGGTGGGCGCACGGCGCGCCACCCGGGCGCCGCCCGGGAGGTTCAGGCCAGCGGCGAGGGGTGCAGCGCGCCGCGCCCGGCACGCTTGCGGGCGTACATCGCCTCGTCGGCGCGCCGCAGCAGGTCCTCGAAGCCCTCGCCGCCGCGCCCGCGGGCCACGGCCACCCCCACGCTCACCGCGATGGAGACCTCCACCCCGCCCAGGCCCACCGGGTCGGCGACCGAGCGGGCCAGCCGGTCGGCGACCTCCGCGGCCCGCTCGGCCGCGCAGCGCGGGTCCAGCCCGGTCAGCGCCACGATGAACTCGTCACCGCCCAGGCGCGCGGCCACCGCCCCCGCCGGCAGCCCGGAGCGCAGCCGCTGCGCCACCCGCACGAGCAGGTCGTCGCCGGCGGCGTGGCCGAAGCGGTCGTTGACGGCCTTGAAGCCGTCCAGGTCGCAGAACAGCAGGGCGACCGCGCCGTCGCCGTCCAGCGCCGCGGCCACGCGCTCCTCCAGGTGCCGGCGGTTCGGCAGCCCCGTCAGCGCGTCGGTGCGCGCCAGGTCCTCGATGCGGCGCAGGTAGGCGCGGGTGCGGTCGCGCTCCACCTCCAGCGCGCGCAGGGCCTCCACGCGCTCGGTGACGTCGTCCTGCAGGCCGACGTACTGCACGACGCGGCCGTGCTCGTCGCGCACCGGCGCCAGGCGGATCTCGTTCCACCACGGGGTGCGCCCGGGGCCGCGGTGGTTGAGCACCACCCCGCGCCACTCCTCGCCGGCGGCGATCGCCGCGCGGATCGAGGCCAGCGCGGCGGGGTCGGTGTCCGGGCCCTGCAGGAACCGGCAGTTGCGGCCCAGCGCCTCCTCCGCGCGCAGGCCCGACAGCTCCTCGAAGGCGGCGTTGACGTACACCAGCGGCTGGTCGGGGCGGGTCACGTCGGAGATCGTCACGCCGTGCGAGGTGGTGCCCAGCACCCGGTGCACGATCCGGCCGACCGCCGTGGCCTCGTCGGCCGCCTCGCGCAGCGCGGCGGGCGCGGCACCGGCGGACGCCGCGCCCGCGCCCGCCGGGGCGGCGGGGACCGCGACCGCGGACGGGGCGGGGGCCGCGACGGTGGACGGGGCCGCCGCGACGCGCGGGGCGACCCGGGAGAGCAGCGAGTGCGCGGCCGCGACCACCGTGGAGCGCCGGTAGGTCAGGGCGTACTCGAAGGTGCGCTCGGCGTCCGGGCCGGTGTCGCCGAGGTCGCGCGCCAGCAGCGCCACCGAGAAGTGCGGGCCGAGCACGACGACGTCCCACTCCCCGCGCACCGCGTCGTGCGGCGACAGCGCCGCCCCGCGCAGCCCCGGCAGCGGCTCGGCGGGCAGGCCCTCGCCCAGCGCGCACGCGAAGCCCACCCGCTCGACCAGGTCGCGGTAGCGGCTGGTGGTGGAGGGCGTGAAGTGCCGCGCCTCCTGGAAGGTGGAGGCCACCACGCAGGTGGGGCCGATGCGCATCGCCTCGCGCTCGAGCTGCTTGGACAGCTCGATGAGCAGCGACTTCGGCGAGCGCCGCAGCGGGGTGCCGGCCGGCAGCAGCGCGAACGGCGAGGAGGCGGCGAACTCCCCCAGCGCCGGCGGGGCGGGCAGGCGCAGCTCGCCGGTGGGCAGGCCGGGCACGGGCGCCGGGCCGGGCCGGCCGAACAGCCAGCCCTGCCCCAGGTGCGCGCCGAGGGCGCGGGCCATGTGCAGGTGCCGCTCGTCCTCGATGCCCTCGGCCAGGACGGTGGCCCCGCTGGCCTCGGCGTACGCGTTGACCGCGTTCATGATCTCGGCGACGTCGGCGCCGGGGCGGTCCTGCACCAGGCGCAGGTCCAGCTTCACCACGTCCGGCTGCAGCAGCGGCATGAACGCCAGCGACATCACCTCCGCGCCGACGTCGTCCAGCGCCACGCCCCAGCCCAGCTCGCGCACGCGCGCCACGGTGCGCAGCAGCTCCGCGGGCCGCGCGGCCAGGGCCCGCTCGGTGATCTCCACGACGACGCGCAGCTCGCCGGGCGCGTCCTGCGCGAGGGCGAGCAGCTCCTCCAGCGGCGCGCTGTCGAGGACCTCCGGCTCGACGTTGACGAACAGGGTCAGCGGGGCCAGCAGGCCCGAGGCCAGGGCGCCGCGGAACGCGGCGGCGCGGCAGGCCTGGTCCAGCTCGGCGAGCAGGCCCTCGGCGCGCGCGGCGGCGAAGAGCCGGTCCGGGCGCTGCAGCGGGCCGAGGGGGCCGCGCGCGAGGGCCTCGTAGGCGACGACGGCGCCGCTGTCGAGGTCGACGATGGGCTGGAAGACGCTGCGGACCCCCCGCGCCCCCAGCACGTCGGCGACCGTCGCCCCGGCGGCCGTCGCGTCGCCGGTCGGCACGGCACCCTGCTGCGTCACCCGCAGGTGTTCGGCAGCCGCCGCGCCGGCCTTGAGCCCGCCGGCCTCCAGCCGCGGGCCCGGGGCGTCGGCGGCCTCAGGCGTGCTCGGGCACGCCCGGGGCGGGGGCGGTGCCCCCCGCGCCGTCCGGCCCGGCGGTGCCCCCCGCCCCGTCCGCCTCGTCGTCCGTCTCGTCGTCCGTCTCGTCGTCCGTCTCGTCGTCCGTCTCGTCGTCCGTCTCGTCGTCCGTCTCGTCGTCCGTCTCGTCGTCCGCGTCGTCGCCGGGTTCCCCGCGGTCCTGCTCGGCGAAGAAGACGGAGACCACGTCGAGCACGGCGCCGGCCAGGCCGGGGCGCACCGTCCACGGCTCCACCGCGGAGAGCACCCCCATCTCCACCAGCGCCTCGACCGTGGCCAGCGCGGCCGGCAGGTCCTCGGCGTCGCCGGTGCTCTCCAGCACCGAGCGCAGCTGCGGGGTGGTCATCGGGTCCAGCACGGCGGCGGTGACCACGCTCAGCCCGCCGACGACCGCCGCCGGGGTGGCGGAGGAGGCCAGCACGTTGGTGATCGCCGAGGCGAGCGCGCCGGCGGCAACGTCGCGGCGCGGGTCCAGCTCGTGCAGGGCATCCACCGGGCCGGGCACGTGCGTGCGCCCGTCGACGACCTCGGCGACGCCGGCGGCCGTCCAGTCCAGCCACAGCGCCACCGGGTCGAGCGCGTCGCCGACCTCGGCGCGCAGCGCGTCGACGACGGGGCCGTCCACGACCGGCTCCTCCCCCACCGGGACGCCGGCGCGCAGCGCGTCCAGGGCGCGCAGCGCCCCGGCGACCACGGGCACCGCCTGCAGGTCGCGCAGCTCCTCCTCGCGCGGCACGGCCAGGGCCGCGGCCTCCAGGGCGTCCAGGACGCTGTGCTGGTCGGAGGCGGCGCCGGCGATGCCTCCGGAGGCGACGTCCAGGCAGTCGGCGAGCTCCTCGGGGTCGCCGCCCCAGGCGTCGGACTCCCCCAGGAACATCAGGTAGGTCGTCCAGGCGATGCGGACCTCGTCGACGAGCTCCTGGGGGTCCAGGCCGTTGTGCTCGGCGACGGCCGGCACGAGCTCGGTGAACAGCCGGCGCAGCTCGGCGGCGGAGAAGTGCGTCGCCGACGTCCGGACCACGTCCTCGCCGGAGTCGATGAGCAGCCAGCCCAGGGACTCCATGAGGCGCGCCTCGAGGTCGCCGGGGGCCAGCACCGCCTCGTCCTCCTCGGTCTCGAGGAAGGTGCGGTAGGCCACCTGCAGGTCGCCCAGGGCGCGCCCGCCGGTGCGCAGCGGCGACAGGACCGGCGCGGTGCGGGTGCCGCCGGCGCGGCGGGCGGGCTTCTTCTTCTTGGGCACGGCGGGCACCTCGGCGTCGGGGGCGGTCCCGCCCACCCTACCGAGCGCGCCCGCCGGCGGACCGGGCGTCGAGCGGTCCCCGCCGGCGCGCCGGGTACGGTGGCGGGCGAGGTCGACCACCCGGAGGGGGCTGCCGTGCCGGCTGACGAGCAGGCGCGCTTCGAGGCGCTGCGCCGCACCGCGAAGGCGAAGGGCTGGACGCTGGAGGCGCCGACGAAGCGGCACCCCGGGTACCTGCTGACCAGCGGCCGCCCCGGTGCGGCCGACGCCCGCATCGCGTTCGGCGAGAAGGGGCCCGTGCTCACCCTGGCCGAGGCCGAGCAGTGGCTGCGGGAGCTGCCGAAGGGCTGAAGGTGGCCACGAGGACCGGCGGCCGGGCGGCCGGGCGGCCCGGCCG